>DATBEY010000327.1:0-3243 GCA_036558765.1 Binatia bacterium
GACAAAGCGTACGACTACGTATTCGGCTACACGGTGTGTCTCGATATGACGGCCCGCGAACTGCAACGCCAGCACGGCCAATGGTTCAAGGGAAAATCTCTCGACACTTTCTGTCCCCTAGGTCCTTGGATTGTGCATAAGAGCGCGCTGCCGGATCCTCAGCAGGTTCGCCTGATTTGCCGAGTCAACGGCGAGGTCATGCAGGACGGCAACACTCGCGATATGATCTTTGATATTCCGACAACCATCGAAAGCCTCTCTGCCGGGATGACCCTTGAGCCGGGCGACATTATCAGCACCGGAACGCCCTCGGGCGTTGGCTTCGCGCGCGTCCCGCCCGTGTTTCTCAAACCGGGTGACAAAGTGGAGGGCGAGGTCGAAGGCATCGGGACGTTGGAGGTCGAGATCGTAGCTCCGTAGATTTTTTGACGAGGTCCAAATGACCTCCATTCGGCCTGCCGCGGTTGCTGGATCTTTTTATCCATCCGCGGCTTCGGAACTCAGAACGCTCCTGGAGGACTGTTTCCAGACTAGTCCTCTGGGGCCGCACGGCGCGACGGAAAAAAATCCGTCCATTATTGCCGGCCTCGTGCCCCATGCGGGTGCTATTTACTCCGGCCCGTGCGCCGCGCATCTTTTCAGCCGACTCGACACTTCGCACCAGCGCATCATTGTTCTCGGCGTCAATCACCGCGGGCACGGCCATCGCGCCGCATTGAGTCCATGGCCGCGCTGGCAGACACCACTCGGCGAAATCGCCGTTAATCAGCACCTGAACGAAGTTATTCGCGCGCGGGTGAATTTTCTTGCCGACGAAGCGAATGCCCATTCTCAGGAGCATAGCATTGAAATTGAGCTTCCATTTCTGCAATACACCCTGCCTGATTTCGATTTCGTCCCCATTTCGCTGTCCCGTTTGTCCCTCGATGAGTGCGCCGAACTAGGCGGCGCGATTGCGGCAGCATGCCAAGCCGAAGCGAATACCCGCACGCTCGTTTTGGCGAGCAGCGATCTGAGCCACTATCTCTCGCCCGAACGGACCGAGGCGCTCGACCGATTGGCGCTGCAGCCAATTTTGGCGCTCGATCCCGAAGGCCTGCTACGTGTTATCGCAGAAGAGAACATCTCGATGTGTGGCGTTATACCCACTGTGATCATGTTGTTTGCAGTGAACGCGATGGGTGCTCAGCGCGCGAGATTATTAAACCATTGCCATTCGGGTGATGTCATACCGATGCGTAAAGTGGTGGGATACGCAGCGGTGGCGATCGAGCATTGAGGGGCTGAGTCAGCCCGAAAGTTTGCCTGTCGCTCGCGGTTTAGCATGAACGATCGAAACCGTTCAGGCGACAGCTTATCACTTTGTTGACTTGCCCATACCGCTTTGTTAAGGGTGCTAGCGATGCTAGGGGTGTCTGCCGGAGGCAGACTGAGAGCCTGATCAACTCAGGTAACCCTTTGAACCTGATCCGGGTCGCACCGGCGTAGGGAAGCGTGAAAGTCGCCGTCCCGTCTTGTCCAGAGCGGGACAAACTTGAAACCGTATTCCCTGGCAACTCTGCGAGGCTGCCGCGGATGCGGTTTTTTTATTGCTATGAAATTGAAAATTAATGGCGAGGAAAGCGAAATCGCTGACGGACTTACTGTCACCGCGCTCCTCGAGGAGCTAAAAATTCGGCCGGCGCGCGTCGTCGTCGAACGCAATCGGGAGATTGTCGCCCGTGAAGCTTACGACATTACGCGCCTCGCCGATGGTGATACGCTCGAAATTGTCCATTTTGTCGGCGGAGGATAATGATGGAAGATTTTTTTGAAATTGCGGGAAATAAATATCGCTCCCGACTGATTGTCGGCACGGGAAAATACAAGGATTTCGCGGAGACCAAGCGCGCCATCGAAGTCTCCGGCGCAGAAATCGTGACGGTCGCAGTGCGGCGAGTCAACATTACCGATCCCAACAAGGAAAATTTGCTCGACTATCTAGATCCGAAAAAATACACCATTTTGCCCAACACGGCAGGCTGTTACAACGCCGGAGACGCCGTGCGAACCTGCCGCTTGGCGCGCGAAGCGGGGGTTGGAAAATTGGTCAAGCTTGAAGTCATTGGCGACGACAGAACTCTTTTTCCGGATGTCCCGGCCACCATCGAGGCGGCGAAAATCCTGGTGCAGGAAGGTTTCGTAGTGCTGCCCTATATCAACGACGATCCGATTACGGCCAAGCGTCTGGAAGAGATTGGCTGCGCGGCGGTGATGCCGTTGGCCGCACCGATTGGCTCCGGCCTTGGTATCCGCAATCCATACAATATCCGCATCATTTTAGAGCAAGCCAAGGTTCCGGTGATCGTTGATGCCGGCGTCGGCACCGCTTCGGATGCGGCCATGGCCATGGAAATGGGGTGTCACGCCGTGCTGATGAATACCGCAATTGCCGGCGCCAAAGATCCCATTCTGATGGCCGAGGCGATGCGCCTGGGTATCGAAGCAGGGCGCAAAGCTTATCTCGCCGGAAGAATCGCCAAAAAACTTCATGCCACCGCTTCAAGCCCGCTCGATGGACTGTTGAGCTGAAGCGCGCAAGTGCCCACTCCGAATTTTGACCTTTATCTGGTAACGGACCGATTGCACACGGGTGGCAGGGATCTACTTTGGGTGCTAGAACAGGCGCTCGACGGCGGTGTTCAAGCAATCCAGCTGCGCGAAAAGGATTTGAGCGGCAAGGAACTGTTCATCCTCGCTGAAAAAACGCGCCGACTTTGCCAACGCTATCAAGCCGCGTTGCTCATTAATGACCGACTCGATGTGGCCTTAGCGATCGATGCCGCCGGAGTGCAGCTTGGAAAAACCTCGCTGCCACTGCCGGAGGCGCGCACACTGCTTGGCAACCATCGCTTTATCGGCGCTTCCGTTCACTCTCTTGAGGAAGCGCAAAACGCGCAGAGGGGCGGCGCCGACTTTATCGTATTCGGCCCGCTTTACTTTACCCCTTCCAAAGCGGCGTATGGGACGCCGCAAGGCATTGCGGCCCTGAAGAAAATTGTGGAAATCGCCGAGCTCCCTGTTTATGCTATCGGCGGCATCAAGCCGGGCAATATTACTGAACTGCGGAGCGCCTCGGTCCAGCGGGTCGCGCTGATTTCCGCGATCATTGAAGCCCCGCACCCAAAGGAAGCCGCAGAAAAAATTCTCGAACTGCTTCGGAGATGAGACTTGGGCGAGACACTTGAGAAAGTCGCAGCTTAT
>DATBEY010000328.1:0-9343 GCA_036558765.1 Binatia bacterium
TCGACGACACTCGCGCGCACGCAGCCGCTCGTGCTTTCGCCGCAAGTAATGATCGTGTCGATGCCGAGAAAGTTCAGATGGCCGACCAGTGGCGTGCCCCAGAACGCGCTGGGTGAGACTTTTTTGAAAACCGTTTCCCCTGGAATCGGTTTCACCTCGTCGACGATGTCGTAACGACGGCGAAAGCGGTCGAGCTCTTCCTTTGACATGGTCGCGCGTTTTTTGTTATCGCGCCGAAAAGCCCAGGGCTCCACCGCCACGCCATCCATCCCCGTGACGTGAATGATGGGAATTCCCACTTCGCGCGCTTTGCCGAGCAGTTTTTGGATGTAGGGAAGCGAATTCCATCCCGCAAGCCCGCAGCTGCCGGGCCAAGTCTTGATGGCGTCGGTCACCACTTCGGGCTTATCGCCAAAAACCCAGCGGTAAAGATCGATTAGCAACAGCGCCGGTCGTTCGCCGAAACCGATACGACGATCAGCCTTGCCGACTAATGTTGCCTTGTCCTGCTCGGTCAAAAAACGGTCCCAAACTCGCTCTCCCATGAAACACCTCCGGTCTTGATATTGAAGACTTATCATTCCAATTATTCGGGGGTCAAGGCAGAACCGGCCCAGAGCGCTGTTGCCCGTGGCATTTCGATAGCGTTATAGTCGGTCCATGAAAGAGCTGATGCCAATCGATATCAACAGTGTGATCGAAGACGTGAAAAAACAAGGCCAAGGCCGGCGCGTGCTATGGCAGGATTCGCAGTCCATCGCCTTTTTGAGCAGCGGGCGCAAAGAGCGTTGGGATTTTCACATCGATCCGGCCGACGAGGTCACCTTGCAGCTGAGCGGAGTGCAAAATCTAGTTTACCGGGATGAAGCGGGCACGGAACATACCGCGAAGATCAAAGCCGGTCAGATTTTGTTGTGCCCGGCCGGCGTGCCCCATTCTCCGCGCCTCGAACCGGAGTCCTGGTTTGTCGTCTTTGAGCGCAAGCGCCGCGCTGGTGAGATCGATCACTTCAAATGGTTCTGCAGGAAATGCGGCGCACAAGTCTACGAGACCTCGGTGGAAGTCGGCGACTACCGCGCCGACCCCGTGGGCCAGGTCTATGAAAAATTTAGCAGTGACGAGACACTGCGCACCTGTAAACGCTGTGGCGACGTCATTCCTGCGCCGCCGCCCGGCACTGGAAGTCATTCGGCATGATCGAACATAATGTCGACCAACTTGCGCGACTCGCGGCAGCGTATCGGAAGGCGGAAGTTGGGGTCGTCAAAGCGTTCTTTGATAGGCCACGCAGCAGCACAGATCACGTCCTCTGGCTCAAAGCTCAAGGGTTCAAGGAATACTCCGCGATCAAACCCCTTATCGCCGCGCTGGCCGCTTTGCACACAGAAATTGACCACGGTATCGATCGGCGTCGCTATGCCGAGCTGACGGAAAAACTGGCGGACGAAACGCGCCATGCGCGTCTAGTCATGGATCTTCTCGAAGAAATCACGGGTAAAAAGATCACCCCCGAAGACCTCACCTGGTTACCGCAAGATCGAAAACTTGCCAGGCTGAGGGGCAAATACTCTAAGAGTTATGCGGCGCTATTGCACGGCTCGAAAAAGATCAGCTTCGGTGAAATCGCCCGTCATGATGAAGCGCTCGAGCGCGCCGCGATTACCTTGACCGAAGGTGGCGGCGGCGCCCTCTACCAGGTCTGCGCCAAGCTCAAGAAGACCGGCATTGAGAGAAAAATCGCCGCGGTCTTTCGAGAAATCTTACGTGATGAAGTCGGACACAAAGAGAGCGGCGCACGGGAGCTGGCATTCTT
The DNA here is from genome assembly GCA_036558765.1 of Binatia bacterium. GTDB lineage: Bacteria > Desulfobacterota > Binatia > UBA9968 > UBA9968 > DP-20. The sequence goes on from DATBEY010000328.1 coordinate 1,814, forward strand.
GATCCGCAGCCAAACCGCCTACGACCGCGCGGTAAAAATCGTTTGCGATGTTTCACAGCAGCGGTTGCGAATGCGCAATGAACAGTTTGGGTTTCCGCTGGCGGCAAGGGAATTGGCGGCACTCGACGTTACGGCCCGGCGCTCGATCGAACGACAATGAGTCTGTCTCTGATCGCCTGCTTATTGAGCTTTTTTTTAGTCGCGCCGGCTCGTGCCTTGGAGTTGCCGCCGCTCACATCGGCCGTCACCGATTTGGCCGGCATGTTTCCGCCGGCAAGCCTGAGCGACCTTACGCAGCGTCTCGGCCGTTTTGAGACCGAGAGCGGAACTCATGTCTTTGTTATCACCGTCCGAAGCCTCGAAGGAGAAGACATTACCGCTCTTGCCGAGCAAGCATTTTTAGCTCTTCCTCTGAGCGAGACAGAGCGGCGTAAGACTGTTCTGCTTGCGGTCGCGCGCACAGAACGATTGGTGGCTTTCCGGGCCGGCTCTCAGCTCCGCGAATTGCTGCCCGAGCCGCAAACGCATGAGAAACTTCAGGCCCAAGTCGCACTTTACTGGGACGGCATGCGCCCTGATCTCGGCATCCATGGTGCCGTCTACTATCTGGTCCGTGTCCTGCGCGGCGATATTCGCGTCGGCAGTCAAACCGAAGAAGAAAAATTGGAGCAAGTCTCGTTGCGCGGTGGCGAAGCAGGCGCGATTTTCGCACTTTGCCTCGGACCGTTCCTGGCTTTCTTCGTGGGGGTTTTTTGGGGAATCTATGCGACGCAGTATGGCGTGCAGCGCGGTCCGCGTTTGCTCATGGGCGCGATTTTCGGCGGGGCTACCGCGAAGATCGTCGGCCTGCTGATGTCGCTCTTGGGCAACTATAGCGATGATCTTTGGTATTTCATCATGTTTCTCGCGATTCCCCTCGCTGTGTTCGGCAGCTTTACGGAGTTCTGGATGTCCGGCGATTGGAGCGGCATTCCCCGCATTAAAGAACGGCCGCCGCGCAACCCCGAAGACCGCATGGGCATTTGATCCGCAGAGAAAGCATGGCCGATTCCTCAGATCATAGTCACGAGTCGACAAGATCGACTGCAACCGTAGAGCACATCAATCGTGCGCGCTGAAAGCATGTCGCGGCGCGATTTCGTCAGATGCGCTCTCGCCGCAGCGATGTTTCCGTGGAAAGAGCAAGACGCTATGTCCGATGGCATCCTCACCAAGCCCATTCCGAAAACGGGCGAGCGGCTACCGGCACTCGGTCTCGGCACCTGGCAAACCTTCGACGTCGGCGGTGCCGAATCAGTCCGCGCGCCGCTTCGCGAAGTGCTGCGTGCATTCGTTCGCGCGGGCGGCACCGTAATTGACTCATCGCCGATGTACGGCAAGTCCGAATCGGTCACCGGTGAGCTCGCTGCCGAGCTCGGTGTGCGGGAGAAACTTTTTCTGGCGACCAAGGTTTGGACCAGCGGCCGAGATGCGGGGATTCGCCAGATGGAGGAATCCTATAGACGCTTGCGCGCCCGCAGGCTGGATCTCTTGCAGGTTCATAATCTTGTCGATTACCGCACCCAGCTCAGCACTCTGCGGGCTTGGAAAGAGCAGGGAAAAGTGCGTTACATCGGCGTCACTCATTATACGGCGAGCGCGTACGATGAACTGGCTCGGGTGCTCGCACGCGAGGAACTGGATTTTGTTCAGCTCAATTATTCTTTTGTCGAGCGTGATGCGGAAAAAGCTCTGTTGCCTTTAGCTGCGGAAAAGGGGCTGGCGGTGCTGATCAACCGCCCTCTCGCGGCGGGAAATCTATTCAGCAGAGTCCGCGGCAAACCGCTCCCGCCCTGGGCCAATGAGGTCGGCTGCGCAAGCTGGGCGCAATTCTTTTTGAAATTCGTGATCTCTCATCCCGCCGTTACCTGCGCTATTCCCGCCACGAGCAAACTGCAGCATCTTACCGATAATATGGGCGCAGCATTCGGTCCGTCGCCTGACGCTTCGGCTCGGGAGCGCATGAGCCGCTATGTTGCTGGGCTGTGAGTGCCGGAGGCTTGGTTTCGCCGTGTCGTGACCGGCTAGCGATAATTGACAGCGTAAATTCGCAATGATACGGCTGAACTCGAAATCAATCAGGAGGACAACGCCATGGCCAAGCTTCGTCATCTCGCCATCCTAACCCATCAGCCGGACAAGCTCGCGAACTTCTACAAGCGGGTATTCGATATGACCGAAATGTATCGCACCAAAAACGGTTCGGTGCATCTTTCCGATGGCGAAGTGAACCTGGCGATACTAAACGCCACGGATCCCAAAGAGCCGGGACACCAACCGGGACTTTATCACTTCGGATTTCACGTTGAAGACAACCAGGAAGTCGCTAAGCGCATTAATGAGCTCTACCCGGAGGGCGCGCCAAAGGAACGCGAGGCAACGTATGCGGAAGGCCGCGGCTCCGATCCGGACGGCAACTTGTTCGATATCTCCACCGTCGGCTGGGGCCAAAAGCGGCGTATGGATCTGTAGAACGGGCGATTGTTCGATGACGATTATTTTTTTAATGTTCATCGCGGCGTTGGTCTATGCGCATTCAGGTCATGCGGCAACGGCGGATGAGATCATTAAAAAAGCCAGCAGCCTCTCTGGCTCGCAACGCAAGAGTTTTCTCGAGGAAGGAGCCAAAAAAGAAGGCGAAATAGTTTTTTATACCTCCCTCAGTTTAACGGATTATCCGAAAATCATGCCCCACTTCGAACGGGCTTATCCTTTCATCAAAACCAACACGTACCGCGCTACACCGTCGGGGGTTTTTAATAAAGTCGATACCGAGGCGCGCGCCGGCCGTTTTGCGGCGGATGTTATCGGATCAGCCCCGGTCGAAATGTGGCAGCTTAAGCAGCGCAAACTTTCCGCGCCCTACCTTTCGCCCGAGCAGAAATCATTGCCCCCCGGTTCGCACGACAGTGACGGATATTGGCAGGGTTTTGAAGTAACGCCGCTCGTGCTCGCCTTCAATACGAAGCAAGTGAACGGCGCCGATGCGCCGCGCAGCTATCAGGACCTGTTGAATCCGAAGTGGAAAGCCAAGATGAGCCTCGGCACCGAGGAGTACACCTGGTTTAACATTTTGCTCGAATCGATGGGCCCTAAGAAGGGTACGGAATTTATGCAGGCGCTCGCGAAACAGGACCTGCAAATGCCTGGCTCGAGCAGCGTTATGCGGGTGCAGCTACTGCTCGCGGGTGAATCGGCGATTGCGATCGCGGCGCGTGGGCGCCGCGTTACCGAGTATAAACAGCAAGGCGCGCCCATCGATTTTCGGATTCTGGATCCTTACGCCGGCGAGCCCAATTTCCTGGCGCTGGTGCAGCGCGCACCTCATCTGCATTCAGCGCTATTGTTCATTGACTGGATTTTGTCCGAAGAGGGCCAAACGCGCCTCACCGAAGCGGCGGGCCGAATTCCTGTTCGCAAAGGCATCAAGCAAAAGCCCTGGGTCCAGGAACTCTTTCAAAAGGATTTTGTGTTTCTCAGCCCTTCTTCAATCGGTCCTAACCTGAACTCGCTGATTGACCAATACAATCAGATCTTCGGCATTCGCAAAACGAAGTAGCGCCCGGCTGAAATCCGGTTCGACTCTACTTGAGTGTTTTCTTCAATATCCGCACGGCATTGTCCGCATCGGACGCGCTGTCGAATGCAAAATAGGAAACCGCGCGCCGGCCCAAGGCGGCCGCCGAAATACCGCGCAGGTTAATTCCCGCTGCGGCGAGAGCCTCGGTCATTTTAGCACCCAGGCCGGCTCGGTCAGGACCTTCGACGCGGACTGAATGGAGGCTTTCACTGGTGGCCAAACCGGCCCGCTCAGCCGCGGTTTTTTGCTTGGCGCCCTTGATCGGGCTGAGAAAAACGACTCCGGTGCCGGGCATGTCGGCAGCACGGCGCGCCACGACAAATTCGATGTTTCCACCCGCGTTTTGCAGCGCCGCCAGTGTGCTCGCCAGGCCCCCGGGGCGATCTGCAACTTCACCCGCCCATACATTCACTTTGGTAACCGTATACGCCATATCACACCTCCTCGTTTGACTGACGATTTAGAATGCGCCGAGCGAAAGCAATTTCAGCCCGCCAGCAGGCCCGCAGTGGCCAAGGATTCCATTTCATTCAACAGGCGCCGCGCCCCACCGCAGTGATCAGAGATGCCGTCTCGGCCGCTCATAGCACCGGCTTCTGAAGAGGTCAAGAACAGCTGTTTCGCGCTGATTTCGATCGGTTCATTTGGGCGCTGGCTTCTGACAGTAGTTCCACCGCGTTCGCCAGCGGCGAACTCGAACCGAGCTTCCGTCTTGAGGTGACGGAGTACCCGGTCGCTGCTATTCACAGCAAACGTGAACACCTGCATTTCCTTCCGCTGAATTTTCGAACGAGTGGTTTGGATGTCGCAACGGTTTTTTGATTGAAGCACCATAGGCTTCATGTTATCGTTTCTCGTTTAATGAAACAAAAAAGTTCGAACCTCTTTATCACTCTTATTATTCAATGGTTTGATGCGGATTATCATGCTCGAGGTGTGATGGCGCGCATCCGAGATATCGACCGCGTCAACTGGGTCCGTTGCCTTCCATTCATAATTCTTCATCTCGGTTGTCTGGGCATTTTTGTCGTCGGCTGGAGCTGGACGGCGGTTGCGGTCGCCGTGGGATTGTATCTGATCAGAATGTTTGCCATCACCGGGATTTATCATCGCTATTTCTCACATCGAACCTTCAAAACTTCCCGACTGGCGCAGTTGCTGTTCGCAATTCTCGGCGCCTCATCGGCGCAACGAGGACCTCTCTGGTGGGCCGCCAATCATCGGAATCATCATCGCGAGTCCGATACCCCCAATGACCCGCATTCGCCGATTCACTATAGCTTCTTTCGTTCCCATGCTGGCTGGTTCATGTGCACGCGTTATTATGCGACGCAATACGAGCGCATCCGTGACTTTGCCCGCTTTCCAGAACTGGTCTGGCTGAACCGCTTCGATAAGGCAGCGCCGGCTGCTTTGGGGCTGCTTGTCTATCTGTTGGGCTTATGGATGGAATATGCATTACCAAACCTCGGCGTTACGGGCTGGCAGTTGTTTATTTGGGGATTTGTACTGAGCACGACGATTCTGTTTCATGGTACGGCGAGCATCAACTCATTGGCCCACCTGTTCGGGAACAAACGCTATGAAACGGGAGACGAGAGCCGCAACAATTTTTGGCTCGCTCTCATCACTCTCGGCGAAGGCTGGCACAATAACCATCATCAACATATGGGCTGCACACGCCAGGGATTTTACTGGTGGGAAGTCGATATTACCTATTATCTCTTGAAGCTGCTTTCGTGGATCGGCATCATCTGGGATCTCAAGCCAGTGCCTCTGCAAGCTTACAATCGAGACGAACAACTGCCACGCAGAAAGTACGTTTCCGCGGCCTAGACACTTCGCTCTCCCCATTCATTTGACGTGCTCGGTCACTCCCGAAAGCGCGCACAGATAACCTTGTATTTGCGCGCCGCCACGGCTAGCATTGCACTTTGCTTGAGAACGATTTCATGCAGCTTGTTTCGGAATTTCTGAGAAGCGTCTCCTTCTGCCAAGATCTGAACGAGGTGGCTCGTTCGAAGCTGGCCGAGCTTTTGATTTCCAAGAAAATATCTGCAGGCGCCGTAATCTTTCGTGAATTTGACGATTCTGATTGTCTCTATATCGTAAGGTCCGGGCGGATCATCATCAGCAAACACGTCCAGGACCAGGTCGATATCGTGCTCACCCGTTTTCACACCGGTGATTTTTTCGGCGAAATGGGACTGTTCGATACATCACCGCGTTCCGCGACTGCACAAACTGAGACCGATGCAGTTCTGCTGCGGCTTGACCGGAAGGCTTTTCAACAAATCTTTTCTGACGAGCCGGAAATTGCGGCGCGCATCTGTTACAGGCTGGTAACCGTGTTTATCGAACGGCTGCGCGCCACCAACGATCAAGCGCGCGAGGCGATTCGCTGGGGGTTGGAAGCGACAGGGTTTGCGCCGGCGCCCCAACGTTCGCCCTTTGGCCGCAGGTCCACTTGAATACTCCCATGGCCGATCCCGCAAAGCTCGAGCTCCTGAACCGTTCCGGCGATGCCGGCGAATTTGAAATCGTCCAAATCGATAGTCTGCACGCTTACTCGGCATACAAACCTCGCCGTTTGCCGGAATCCGATTGGGAAGTGACCCCGCAACCGAAGGGCGCCGACGGAACGCGACAGTTTGTGCTAAAAAATTTGCGCCAGGACACTTATGTATTGCTCAGCGCGGGAGAGTTTTTTTTGTGGAATTATTTCGATGGCCGTCATTCGCTTGAAGAAATTGGGCGGGCTTTTTATGAGGCCTTCGGCGCATTCGATTATCTCCTGATTCGGCAGCTGCTTGGCAAGCTCTACGGCTGCGGCCTTTTGGAATCGAAACGGTTATTGGATTTCCAGCTAAATCGCGGCGCGATGCCAGATTCACGCTGGGCCAGCCGCTTGCGGTGGAATTGGATGAGATGGTGCGCCCTATCCGTGCGTGTGCCACACGCTGATCGAGTTTGTTCGCTGATTTACCAGCGCGGCGGGTTTTTGCTATTCCACCCGTTGACGTTTTGGCTTAGTGCTGCCGCCGCTGTTTGCGCTCTCGCCTTGGCGCTTCGGTTTGGCCAGAACGCCAGCAGTTTTGCATATTTCTTGAAAGCGCGGCCATGGCTGATGAGCGGCGTAATGCTCGCCACTTTGATTTCGGCTTCGATTCTACACGTCCTGGTGCACGCGCTCGCATGCAAGGCGCATGGTCGGCGCGTGCGTGAATTGGGATTTTTTTTGCTCCAGGGGATCGTCCCCACATTTTACGCGGACGTCACCGATATTTTCATGTCGAGCCGACGTGCTCGAATTACCGTGGATCTGGCTGGCCCGATGGTAGAAGTAGTTTTGGGTAGCATCGCGATTGTCAGCGCCCAAGCGGCCAGCGCGGGGCTCACACAGGCATTGCTTTTCGGGATTGGCCTAGCACTTTGGGAAAGCGCATTGCTCAACCTCTATCCCTTTAATTTTCTCGAAATGGACGGCTACAACATTCTCGCCGATCTGACGGCCATGCCGATGCTGCGGCAACAGGCATTGGCGCTGATTCCGCATCTCCATGAGCGGCTGCTAAATTTAAAAAGCCTGGCGCGCGCCGAGTGGCTGCAGTTAGCGTATCTCGCGCTATGTTTAATGTCTGTGGTGATCTATGTCATCGTGCACATCGATGCTTTAAGAGCTTTAATCCATTTTGACTAGGCTCTCGATCTCTGGCCAAACCTGAACGCGCAGTTCACGACCTTAGCACTGCGAACGCTGCCGATCTTACAAAAATCTCGTTGTGCACTATTTTCGCGCGAGAACAAACACATTCTCTCGACCCTATAAGCTGAACAGATCGGACAAAGAGATGTGGCAAACTTTACTGTAGCGGCGCTAAGGTTGCGCGCCTTTTTTCAGCGATTGGACG
>DATBEY010000329.1:0-4720 GCA_036558765.1 Binatia bacterium
GTCGCGCGGATGCAGGCCGATGGACGGCTCGTCGAGCACATAAAGCGTATTGACCAATGAGGAGCCGATCGCGGTCGTGAGATCGACGCGCTCAAGCTCACCGCCTGACAGGGTGCGCGATTGCCGATCGAGGGTCAGGTATTCGAGGCCGACGCCGACGAGATAAGCCAAACGGCGGCGGATTTCGTCGAGAATGAGACTTGCGACCTGATCCAGAGCACCGGCGGGCTTGAGAGCTTGAAAGAACGCGTGCGCCTCGCCGACACTCATCGCGTTTATCTGTGAAATGTCTTTTCCCTGGATGCGATACTGGAGAGCATCGCTTTTGAGCCGTGTACCGAGACACTCGGGGCACATCAGATAGGCGCGATAGCGCGCCAGCAATACCCGGACGTGCATGCGATAGCTTTTTCGTTCGAGCCGGCGAAACCAGCCGCGGATGCCCTTGTATTCACCGTCGCCTTCCACGACCAGCGTCTTGTGTTTCTCCGTCAATTCGCCCCAGGGCTTTTTGGTCGGAATTTGTTTGCGCTCGCAAAAATCCAATAAGCGTCGGGTCCGGCGCTTTCGATGCGCCCAGGGCTTGATGGCGCCGTCGCTCAGCGATTTGCCCGGGTCTGGAAATACTAGATCGAGATCGATATCGATAACCCGGCCGAAGCCGCGGCAGGTCTCACAGGCGCCCAGCGGGCTATTGAACGAAAAGAGATTCGGCACCGGATCGCGATAGGCGATTTCACAATGCGGACAATGCAGGTGGTTGCTGAACGGCTCGCAGCGCCAATCTTCCTGCGGCAGGAAGAAGTTCAAGCGGCCCTTGCCGTAATGAAACGCTTGCTCGAGCGAATCCAGAATACGTTTTTTGTTGGAGTCGCGGAGCGCGAACCGGTCGACGATGACCTGCAAAGGCTCGGTTCCAGACGGACGGTCGGCCAATTCGTCGATTCCTCGCACCGACCGATTCAGCAGCAAGCGGTGAAATCCGGCTTGGCCAAGACCGCCTCGTACATCGGCCCAAGCCGCCGATGATTGTAGCAATGGGAAGGTGACGACGATCGGCGATCCTTCGGGAATGGTAGCGAGCTTGCTGTAGACGGTCTGGGCCGAATCGCGTTCCACCGGCCGATCGCAGCCCCTGCAGTAAAGCCTGCCAATTTTCGAGAACAGCAGCTTAAAGTGATCGTGCAACTCGGTCATTGTGCCGACGGTGGAGCGTGAGGTCCGCACGGGACGGCTTTGATCGATGGCGATGGTCGGTGGAATTCCCTCGATGCTCTCCACATCCGGCTTGTCCATGCGGTCGAGAAACTGACGGGCATAGGCGGAAAAACTCTCCACATAACGACGCTGTCCTTCGGCATACAAGATGTCGAAGGCGAGTGTTGACTTTCCCGAGCCGCTAACGCCGGTCACAACCGTGAGCGCGTTCAGCGGAACCTTAACGTCGATATTTTTGAGATTGTTTTGTCGGGCGCCGCGAATATGGATAAATTGGTCTCGGGCTCCGGAGGCAGACCGCAACCCGAGGCTTTGTGAGGTTTCGTTGGCGGGAGGGAGCTTCATTGTAGACGATACTTTTCCGATAAGATTCGGCGAAAGCGCGGGCCGTAGATCAAATCGAAGGTCGCTTCTTTGTCAGGAAAGAGCTGTAACGCCGTCTGCTTGGCGTGATTGACGACATCGCGCGCTTCTTCCAGCGTCAAATCGACTTGCCAAAGAAGCGCTGCCGCGACATCCATCGCTCGGCCAAGGCGCCGCAACCGGCGTTCTTCGGCGAGTAACGCAGCCTTTTCGGCAGTTACGCTTGGATCGGATTTTACGTCGCCCATTAAAGGAAAATTTCTCCGTGCGCCAACCTTCTACATTTAGCACAAGCCGAAAGTGATGCAAGATTGGATTTGAATGCCGCACCGGCACTTTGTTACGTTGAGCGAGTGCGGATCAGCGAAATATTTTATTCGATCCAAGGCGAGGGCCGGCTGATCGGCGTGCCTTCGGTATTTATCCGGACGGCGGGCTGCAATCTCCGTTGCGTCTGGTGTGATACGCCCTACACTTCGTGGCAGGCGGCCGGCGCGGCTTGGAGCCTTCGAACCGTCCTCGCCGAGGTTCGAAAGCATCCAACCGAATATGTCGTCCTGACGGGCGGCGAGCCGCTGCTCGCGCGGGAAATCGAAGCGCTTTCCCGCGAACTCAACGAGAGCGGCCGTCATATCACGGTCGAGACGGCCGGCACGATCTTCAAACCGATCTGCTGCGACTTGATTTCTGTCAGCCCCAAGCTTGCGAACTCCACGCCGTGGCGACGACAAGGGGGCAGGTTCGCGCGGCAGCATGAGAGACAGCGGTTGAATTTGCCGGTCATACAAAAATTTTTGGATACCTACGATTACCAGTTAAAATTCGTCGTAACGGAAAAAAAAGATTTCGACGAGATCGCCGAGATTCTCGAACAGCTGAAAGGCATTGATCGATCGCGGGTTTTGATCATGGCGGAGGGCACAACCGCCGCGTGCCTGCGCGCCAGAGGAGGCTGGATCGTCGAGCTGTGCAAACGATACGGGTACCGATTTACACCACGGTTGCATATCGAACTGTTCGGTAACCGCCGCAGTACGTGAGCAATGTGAAGCCCCCCAATACGGCCCTTGCGCGGCCTACTCGGGCGATCAGATATGCAAGGCTTCACCCCGGAAGACGCGCTGAAACACGGAAAACAATTTCCGAAAAAGTCGGCGTTTTCTGCGCCTCTTATGAAAATTCCGATCAGCGCAAAAATCCCCCGGCCCTATGGCCCGCCCCCTTTGCAAAAAGGGCGCTATTGGGGGATTTCCCGGCGTTGGTCCCGACTACTGCGGCTCATTTTCATGCGCGGTGTTGTACCGATTGGCACATGAATCACCCTATGGTGGAGATGCTTGTCAGTTAATGCCGGTTGCAGAACTCGGCGGAACATTTGGCTTTGCGTCAGGGGCTGAAACCGGATTGGCGGCGGGTTGCTTGAAGTCTTTATCAACTTTCGCGAGTAGCGTGGGCGCGAGCAGCCGCAACAGCGTCACTGGAAGGGCGCTGGTGAAGTGATAATTTTCCGCCTCGCGACCTTGGACATAGGCGGTGATCACGCCGAAATAGCGCTCGCCGATATAGAAGACGAAGGTTGCCGTGCGGTTGGTGGCGCGCGAACTGATCACACCACCATAGCGATTGAATGTTTCAAAGCGGTTGTCCCCCGAACCCGTCTTTCCCCCGACGGTGATGGGCTTGCCGTCAGATAATTTATAGACCCCGTTTAATCGGCGGGCGGTTCCCTGTTCCACGACTCCGACCATGGTTTGCCGTACGATGGACGCGATTTCAGGATCAAGGACTTGATCCCCTTTGGCAACACTGTGCTGGAACAGCGTCTCGTAAGGAGTGCCGGAAGCGAAGTGCACGTTGGTGAGACTCTGAGTTGGACGGCGCACGCCATCATTCACCAAAATTCCTACCAATTCTGCCAACGCGACTGGCCGGTCCGACGAACTGCCGATGGCAGTGGCATAGGTTGGCACCATGGTTTTGAACGGAAAACCGAGATTCTGCCAATAGGGAGTCATGCGGGTGAAGGCATCTTTTTCCATCCGAATGCGCAACCGCAAGTCCTGCGCGCGGCGATTGCGACCGCTGAGCAACCACGCTGACGCCATGCGGCGGGCTTCACCGCTCGAGGCGTAGAGCTTTTCCCAGGATAGATTCGGATCGTTACGAAACTGGGTCGCGCACCACAGGTCGAGTGGATGGACGCCGAGGAGAAAAGCGTAGTCGGTGAGACCCAAACGCGGATTACTGTAGGCGCGATACAACTTCGTCAGATCGATGCCCTTGATTGGGACGCGGTTTTGCTCCAGCCAAGTCTCGAGATCGCTTTCATCTTTGCCGAGTCGCCATGCGAAAAACAAAATTGTCGCGCGGCGCTGGGGATTTTTTCGGGCGCTCACAAGATGCGTAAGGATTTGCTGTGGCGTTTGTTTGGCGTAGTTCTGATAGGCGCGCCGCAGCGCCTGACGCGATTCCTCTTCGGCGATTTCCTGCAACATCCTGCCGCGTTCGGGGTTTGCCGGATTCGCCAATACGTCATCCGAATCGTACGGCAGCCGAACCCGATGATAGCTCACCAGATCGCGCATCAATCGAATAAACGACAGATTGACCGAGTGGTAGAACGCTTCACGAACCGAGTAAATCTTGGCATTTTCTTCTTTTTCAAAATTTTCGAAATGATGCACTCCACCACCGGTAAAAAACTCCTCGTAGGGGCTTCCGGAATAACGCCGCTCCATCGCGAGATTGAGGAAAGCCTTCAGATCACCCGGTTTCTCATTTTTTACGGTTTCCGCCGCCCAGCGGGTGAGCGGATCACGGGCGGTTTGTAATCTCTGCTGGAGCTGTTTTTGATCCAAAGGTGCGAACTCGCGATAAAGCGCGGCCAGTATTTCGAGATAGTGCGTGAGGGTACGCAATTTGGCCGTGCTACCGAGCTCCAACTTTACGCTTTTGTTGAAGTCGAAGGGCGCCGAAAAATTGTCAGCTTGCACACGAATAAGATTCCCGCCGGTCGTCGCTTCTACCAGCAGAAACGAGTAGATCAACTTGGCAGGATCGGCATTTTCCAGCAGCCATTGTCCGTTTAGTCCTTCGGCGCTGACGAATTGTTTATCAGCGAGCCGATTCAGAAACGCGG
>DATBEY010000330.1:0-11734 GCA_036558765.1 Binatia bacterium
CGACACCGAGCTTGGCGACAGCGTAAAGCGCTTGCGAGAGAATGAACCCGGAAGACATTTCATGGATGAGCACGGCTGGTGATTGAGTGTTCTCTGCCATCGTGGTTTCTCCGCTGTCTAATTTGAGTGAGGAGAATACAATTCAACGCGATGCGGATAAGCCGTGTCGAATAAAAGGAGCCTCAAGGCGAGCGTTTTCGCCATCAGTCTTAAGCCGCGGGCTAGACAGTCACATCGACGTAGGTGGAATAAGATGAAGGTTGAGGAACGCTGTAGCCTTCATGGCGTAAGCCTTCAACGTGGAATTCAATCACCTCGCGCATATTTTGTTCAACTTCTTGTTTGGTTGAGCCCGTCGCGACACAACCATCAAGGTCAGGAGAAAAAGCAGAGTATCTAGTTGTCGTTTTTTCAATAACGATGAGATACTGCATTCATTTACTCCTTCTTCAGGCCAGCTTGTTTGAAATGCTGTTCAGTGTTCCTGGAGTGAGATCATCTCCGGGTTTCCGGGTAGCGTCACGAGACCAGCCTTCGTCGGGTGCTTACACTGCCGGTGACTGCCTCTGGTGCGAACCAAATACCATCCTTCATCTTCGAGCAATCTGAGAACATCTCTGACTTTCACTTACCCATCCACCCAACGGGAAGTTTAGCATCGCGGTCGCTGAGCTGTCTAACTATTAAGTGAATTGGTCAGCCTATCTCAGGATGACAGTCCTATTATTTTCGCGCATTCTATGTTGGGCTGCTCGTTTAACAAGAATATTGACGACTCGTCACAAGCCTGAGACTGTCAGCCGGCCTGTACACTTTTCTACCTCCACGATTTAGAACATGCGTGTAAATCATAGTCATGCGCACGTCCTTGTGTCCCCAACTCCTGACGGTCCGAATGTCATAGCCATCCTGCAGCAGATGAGTCGCAAAAGAATGTCGCAGCGTATGACAAGTAGCCGGTTTGGAGATGGGCTTCAGTCTTGCTTCCTTGAAGGCGCGCTGCAAAACCGATTCATGAAGATGGCTTGCGTTTCTCACCCGTTATCCGGCCAGTGAAATGACTCGTTGCGGGCAGGAACAAAATGGCGTTCAACGCCTGATTGTGTGTTGAGGGACTTACACGGGACCCGTTGCCAAGCTCGATAGAAATCGCGCGATTTTTATTTCGGCCATTTCTGTAGGATGCCGTTTGTCATGGAAAATGACGAACCGCTTGATCCAATGAACGTAAGTTTCCTCTGTGCGCCGGCTATAGTGACACGCGCGAATCGACTCGCGCACCTGATCAAGCAGCTTCGGTTCCGAGCCGAGGCACCGTCTCAGCGCGGGCTTTTGCGTTCGACCCGCCGTCGATCGCAGCACAAGTTCGATTTGTAGCGGATGTGTGTTGACGTTAATCGTAACGGAGCTCCTTGTGATGCCGCGTCTCTTATTGATATGCCCCGATCCATCCTATCCCTGCGTCAACGTTGACAGCACGGGCCAGGAACTGAATCGCGGCAACACTATCTTTTTGCCGGTGGAATATTTCTGATCGGCGCGCAAAATTCGGCATGCGTTTGGAGGTCAACAGGTCTATGCTTTATTCTGGTGCTCGCCGGGTCTTTGCCGAGAAAGTTGTCGCCTTTCCAATTTCTCGTCGGCCGGATCGGCCGCGGAACAAATCCGCCTCCACAATTGGGACAGACATTGTGCAAAACGTTATCGACGCACGCCGAACAGAACGTACATTCATAGGTGCAAATGCGCGCATCGAGCGAATCGGGAGGCAGTGCTTTATTGCAGTTTTCGCACGTGGGTCTAAGTTCCAGCATCGTTTCAACCTATTACGGTTCTAAATCGCTCTGAATCTGCCAAGCTTCCATTTCTCCTTTTCCCTTCACATACACCGTGCCGCGCGACTCACAGACAAAATCGCTCTTGATGAGCTCGTAGGTGGCGCGCGTGATCTGAATGCTGCCGTCACTACCGTGCGATTCCATGCGGCTGGCAGTATTCACGGCATCACCCCATAAATCGTAAATGAATTTTTTGCGGCCAATGACACCGGCCACGACGGATCCGGAGTTGATGCCGATACGGAGGCTGACTTTGTATGCGCCGAATGGACGCTGATTCACAAATGCACGCATATCTAATGCAAGACGCGCCAAGACATGCGCATGGTCGGGTCGCGGACGCGGTACGCCGCTCGCCACCATGTAGCAATCGCCGATGGTTTTGATTTTCTCCACGTCATACTTCTCTACGAGGGTGTCGAAGTATGAAAACACCTCGTTGAGCAGTTCCACGAGTTCCGTAGGCGACATCTTTGCCGACATGGGGGTGAAATCGACCACGTCGGCAAAGAGGATGCTTGCGCCGTCGAAGTGATCGGCAATGGTGCGCGATTCGTTTTTAAGTATCGAGGCGATATCCTTAGGTAGAATGTTGAGCAGCAGCGCTTCGGATTTTTCTCGTTCACTGCGCAGAAGACCGAGGACGAGATCACGTTGGTGAACAAAGTAGTGCAGAATGCCAAAAGCAAACGCCGATACGCCGATGATGTTTATTCCCATCATGACGGAGATCCCGCGCGGATCGAGGACATTGATCGGGTGAGCGGTGCTGTATGACAGGAATGCGCCGAGTCCAAGCACGCCCAAATAGGCAGCAAAACAATACCTCGCTGCTTTCGGTCCGTAGACCACGAGAGCTCCCAATGGAGTTAAAAGACCCCAAACCACATGCATGGCAGAACCCATCAGGCCGCCCAAAATGATCTCCGCTAGAAGCGATGCGATCATCGGTGAAAGTGTCAGAAAAAGGAGAAATGGAGAAAAACCGCGGCCGGTCATGCTGAATACGATGAGATCAAACAAACAGATGATCATGTAGCCGAGCATTATCGTTGCAACCAATGGCGCGCCAAACAATGCGTACAAAACGCTGTACATAGCGCAGCTGGGCACGCCCGCGAGGCTGGCCCAAATAAATATCATTCGGCGCAGCCGCGAATCGTCGTCTTCCATCAAGGAAGCACCGATATCATTCAAAAATTTAAATATATGTTTCATGAAAGCTGGGATGTTTCTGGAAATTATTTGAAATTGGCGCCGTCGCCGCGCGTCGTAGTCCGCGGCCAATGGAGCAATCGGAAAACAATCCGGATAGGTTTACTGCTTGGCTCCCGCAGTTCGGCTATGGTTCTTCGGTTAAGGCTGCGCCTCGCTGCCTCGCAACAGGCCCGCTTGCCGTAGCACGGTCGCGTGGTCCCAATAGATTCGCTCGCAGGCAAGTTTATCTCCGCGAAATTGCACGACCACGACGAAATCGACAGTAATCTTTTTATGCGTCGGCGGGATGTTCGGTAAAAACCATGGCATCGGCTTGTTATGCGTGAACGTGACATGCAAT
The DNA here is from genome assembly GCA_036558765.1 of Binatia bacterium. GTDB lineage: Bacteria > Desulfobacterota > Binatia > UBA9968 > UBA9968 > DP-20. Next base: position 3,397 of record DATBEY010000330.1, read on the forward strand.
TCGTCAACGAGCTGCCCGTCCCCGATGACGCGGTTTACCGGCTTCATCTGTAAGTCCTCAGGCCACGAAGGAATGAAATCATCTCGGTAGAAAACCCGCAACGCGTCTTTGCCACGGCCCCCGGTGTTCACGGGAATGTGGTTGACGTGGGCGTCTTCAATCATGGTCGCCAAAGTCGCTTCGACATCCTTGGTTTCGAACTCCCCTTTGAGGTGTTCTGCCCAGAGCTGCTCCAGTTGATGGGACGACAGAGGCGCCTGATCCGATTCTCGCTCAATCATCTTTGTACTCCTTGTGAATGCCTGCGATCGCGATGCTGTTTTCTTGTGCCAACCTTTGGCGCTTGCGGTTGTCCGTTATCCCGGTAGACTGGCCGGCTTCAGAAAAGAAATCGAGAGAACTATATGCAGAATATGCACACTTGCAAGACAGAACAAAAAACTCAATGCAATGACTGCCGTCCATTTCAGTTGCTTATTTGTTTCACAAGCCATCAAGCCGAGGCTAAGAAAGACCACAAATGCCGGCAACGAGTTCAAAAAATAGGATGCTTTAGCCGCGGTATATACCGGCAGCCGCAAAGCAAGCGCAACGATGCCAAGTACGTTACTAAACAAGAGCGTGGGGAAGATGACCATTTTAACCATCTCTTGCGCGCTCATATGACTTCGCCAGCTTCGTGAAAAAAAATTCCCCAAACCCCTGACCATCAGCAACAGAGGGAACAGACCCAAGATTGTAAGGCCAGCCCCTAATAATCTTGTCAGCTTTGAGATTGAGGGGGAATCTTCGGGAAACTTTTCTTCACCCCTGAGCCAACCGTAATAACGATCCCACCACGACTGATTTGACACCAAGAAATAAAGAAATTTCGGTTCGTTATCAAACCACATTCCGCTATAGATGAGCGTCCAGAAAGATTGCATTTTGCCCGGAACTATTATGGGTGGATCGATCGTCTCCCATGGTTTGAAAGAAACAAAATCAAAATGGTCAGCGTCGCGAGGCTGAATAAGACTCGGGTCGCTCCGGCTTACATTCCAGGGCAATGGACTGTCATAATATTTTTTATTCCATATCAAAGACGCGCTTAGGATTATCATGGGTACGAAGATGATCAGAACAAAGAATAGCAATGCTTGTTTCCGGGAAGGAAAGAGCCGTGTATAAGCGAGTGATGCGAATACCGTCAGAACGACTGGCAGCACGATAAAAGAAGTATATTTAGTAAACAACGTTACAGAGACGACGATACCGACCGTCAAAAGCAGGAAAAAAGGAAATGTTTTTTCTATCGCTATGAGCAGTAGATATACGCTCAAGGCTACAAATAAATAAGTTATGGTGTCATTTGAATTGATTGCCGACATGTAGATGTGGCGGGGCAAAAAACATGCTGTGCCAAAAGCAAGAAGCCGTGAAAAATCAGACAAGGCTAATTTATTGAGAATGAGATAAAGTACCCCGAGGGTGAGAATGCCGTAAAAGCAGACAACAAATTGAAAAACTTTTAGCAATTGTGAAAGTTTCACCACTCCCATGTGCGCAGCGACATGGCCAACCATTGCAGATATCCAATAAAAGACCGGAGGGTGATAGCACTGCCAACAGTCGTTCTTACCTGGAATCGCGCCGGTCTTCATGATCAGTAAAATTGGCTCGAAATGATTGTCGAAGAAATTACCGACAGGATTTGACCAGCATAGCCATATTCTTAAGAGACTACCTAGGACAAAAAATACAATAAAAATTGATTTATAGTGCGGCTGCGCCGCCTGCCAGTCAGGAGGCCGTGGGTTGCGCGACGCGAGGGGTGCCTCATCGCGCCGCCGTTCGGCGCGCCGCGTGACCTGCGGATTACGTATGTTCGTCATGTGCAATGCAATCCACGAGAAAGAATCGTGAGATCATTTTTAGCTCTCTTCGGTGCCCGTAGTTTGACGTTCGAACGGTCAAAGCCACTAGACAACCCTTCGCTTCAGATGAACAAATTCTTTATTGTTGATTAGCCTTTGCCTCAACCGGCTATCCGTTGGTTTGACTAGCTTGGCGCATACCGGTGTATCGGCTCAAGCGCTGGGTTAGTATGGCGCCACAGAAACTCCCGAATGGCTGAAACGGTTTGGTCTGCGTGAGTCAGTGTGAACGCATGGCCCGCATTTTTGAGGATTACATCTGCCGCGGCGGCTGTCAGAGGGATTATCCGATCGGAATCTCCATGGATTGAAAGAACAGGACAACCGAGATGATCGACACCCTGCCAATCCATGATCATGCGCCCGAAGATTCTAATCTGGCCCACCGGATAGTTATTGGCCATTTCAATGAGGCATGTCTCTGCGTCTCTCGTGAGGGGCGCAAAGCGCCAGCGGACCAATGGACGCCACGAGCGACAACTCAACGCGAAATCCGGAATAAAAACACCCAATCGTTCAATCCATCGATATGATCGCGGAAGGCGATCGGGCCGTAAGCAACTTCCAAGCAGGATCACTCCGGCGACTCGCCGTTGCTGGGCAATCTCTCCAGCCAGCATGCCACCGAACGAGATGCCGCCAACAAAATCCGCTGGCTCAATGTTGAGGCGGTCTGCAATTCGCGCGGCATATTGAGGGAGCGTTTCTCCCGGTGCGGGCTCAGCGTGATCCGGCGTGACGATTTCCGCCTCCGGGATTCGAATCGATCGAAATAGCCGACCATCGGCCCCCATACCGCTAAACAGCACAAGCCGTCGTGGCTTCATCTTTGCGCTAATGTAGACATCAGGCTTGGCGAACCGCGGTCCGCTGCGGCGACAACTTCGGCACCAGCATCAAATTGTACGGACCTTACACGATTGCCGTTTGGGTCAACCACGAATTCACTTGTTCGCTACGAGAGTCAGGATATTTCCGTCGGGATCGCGGAGATGCGCTAGGACGCCACCCCAGGGCTGCTTCTCCGGGGGAGAGACGAACTCGACACCACGCGCGGCGAGGAACTTGTGCGTCGCAAAGATGTCGGCGACTTCAAGTGAGACACCAACAAAGCGCCCGATCAGTGCCCGTCCCTCGTCGTCGGAAACGTCCACCCGCTCAAGGGAGAGCTGTCCCTCGCCGGTGGCCATTTGAGCCCACCCTATGTCGTCGTTTCGATGTGCGACGGCCATATCGAGGGTGTCGGTGTAGAAGCGAATTGCCCGTCGCCAGTCGGTGACAAAGACCCTCACGTTACAGAGTTTGTAATTCACGTGGCCTCCTGTTAGTCCGTGATCTTGCTGAATCCTTCGGCCCAGAAGCGCAATCGGCGCGTCCGTCTCAGCCGACCGACATATATTCTATCACTCAGGACCCGCTACTTGCCGGCGATCGAAGCCTCGAAAAAGTTCACTAAAGCATCTTGATACTTGATGCCAAAGCGCGACGTGAGCGCCTCAGTATGCCCCCCGCCTTCGACTGTAATGAGCATCTTCGGCTCGCGCGCTTTGGCAAATAATTTGATCGAGTGCGCGTAAGGAATCACAGGGTCAGACGTGCCATGCATTAGCAGCAGCGGTATGGGTGCGACGCGAGTAATGTACTTCTCCGCGCTATAGGCATCGTTTACGAACAAACCAGCGCCGAAAAATTTGTCGTTGGCGATCGACGAGTAGGAATAGAAAGTGGCCTCGATCGCAACGGCCTTTACACCTGCGCGGTTGCCTGAGCCTACGACTGCGATTGCGTTTGTGCCTCCAAGGCTCTGCCCGAAAACAATCAGCCGCTCAGGGTCGACATCTTGCAGAGAACGGACGTAGTTCAAGGCGCTATTGGAGTCTTCGAATATCCCCTGGGGTTCGGGACGCCCTTGTGATTCTCCATAGCCGCGGTAATCGAAAACAAACACATTGAAGCCCCGCTGGGGTAACCAACTCACAAACAACCAGTGGGAGGACATGTTCTGAGCATTGCCGTGGAAGTGGATGATAGTTCCTTTCGGATCCCTGGGATTGTCGTACCCCTGTGCAGGAATGAACCATCCGGATAGTCTCGTACCGTCGCTGCTCGCAAAACTGACGTTTCGAAATCTAAGCCCGAGACGAGTCGGTGTGTCATAGAGCACGCGATCCGGATAATAGAAGGCACTGTCGAGACATCCCATAACATTCAGTGCCATGATCAACAAGAAAAGCGGTTCAACAATAAGCTTGTCCCGATACCGAAAAATAAGAATCGTACCGAGGTTCACGATTTTTCGCGCGCACTAAAGACCCAGTCTGCGAACCACGTCTGCATTGCAGCTGTGATGGTGTCATCGACTCTGCAACACATCTATCGTGTGGTCATGTCGTAGCTCGCGAGACAACGATCGACGAGACTTTCCGCGGCCGCCCAATCGAAGGTGCGGAACTCGCGCCCTTGAATGGCGGCGGGTTCGCCCGCGTAGAACATTTCGTACTGCAGATGACGCGAGCCAAACTCCGAGCCGAGAGCATCCCACAAGAGCTTCAGCAGTTTTACTCGCTCGGCTCCTTTCGCACCCGGCCAGCGCACGTAGCGCTCGATATCCGCCGCGGAATGAGACGTGCGTAGCTCAGCCACTGTCGCCGGCAGCTGAATCAAGCTGCCGCCCATCAGTCCTCGGATCTGATTGAGAAGCGCCGGGTACATGGCCTGCTGGAAGACCTGGCTGGCGTAGAGCAACGCATCTTTAGGACGCATCACGCCGAACTGGTCGGGTTGCGCCGCGGCCTCGGCGGCGAGGATCATGCCCTCGACGAGGGAGACACGGGTGGCCAGATCCCCGAGCTGGGCGATCATCTCGCCGGCAACCGAGCGTCCGCTCAGGTCCATGCAGCGCTTGACCAGCCCTACCAGGAACTGCAGCTTGGCCCACGACCGGATATGCGATTGGGTGTTGCCGAGCACATGCGCTGCCGTAACGCTAAATTGCCCCGCGGTCAGTTCAATATTCTTGTAAATGAACACGTTCTCCCACGGTACGAAGACATCATCGAACACCACGAGCGAATCGGTTTCGTCAAGGCGGCTGGACAACGGGTAGTCAAACACGCTAGTCGATCCTAGCGCGTAGGGCCGCCGGGGATAGAGCTTCAGCCCGGACGCGCCGGTTGGCACCACGCATGAGAGCGCGTAGTCTTCGTCGCCCGGCCGAAGCGGTAAGATGACCGTGAGCAGCACGTAATCGGACATGATCGAACCCGTGCCGAGCATCTGCGCGCCGCGGATGACGATGCCGTTGTCGCGCTCGGCAACAACGCCAGCGTAAAGATACGGCTCGGCCTGTTGGTGCGCCGGTTTGGCGCGGTCGACCGTTGGGTGGACAATGACATAGCTGACGTACAAGTCCTCATCGGCGGCTTTGGCAGCGAAGCGCAACAAGTTATCGGCGAATTGTTGCCCGCCGCGTGCATAAAATTCGGGCGAACCCGCAAAGCCGGCGAAGAATGAAGCCACGTGATCCGGAGAACGGCCCAAAAAACCATAGCTCGCATCCGCCCAGTATTTGATCGCGCGTCGCCGCGTCACCAAATCTTCCCGGGTACGCGGCACCAGCCAACTCTTGTTGATCGGCCGGCCGTCGCGTGGCGAGGGATAGGTCATCAGCTCGCGATTGGCCGGATCGTGGGCGAGGTCGTAGAGCTGCGCGACGCTGTGCACGCCGGCACCGAAAGCCGAGTGTGTTGTCACATCGGCTACTCGCTCGCCGTTGAGCAATACCGTGCGGCTATCGCGCAGACCGCGCACATAGTCATCGCCACTGCGAGTCATAGTGACCTCCCTGTCCTTGCCTGAAGAGCGACGCCGGGCCAATCCTTCATCGAAGGATTGAGCGGTTCATTTGAAAAAGAACGGCACGAACTGGCTGTGAGCTCGTCTTCGGCAGAGCTTTTTCATCGCGGATTGTCTAGCACGATACTGAGCGGCCATCGAGCGAAGGCAAAGCCTGCAGCGATAGCGCGGTCGGGAACCGTCTGGCCTCGTCTTCCGCTTTCAGCGGCTAAACCATGGTTTTCAGTTTGGGCATTTGTCGATTGTTCCTCTAAGCGTTTGGTGCGCTCCTAAATTTCCACGGTTACGCCGTTTTGCTTCAACACTTCTACCAGTTCGGGAATTTCAGGAGAGCCGTGAGAGATCGCCCTGCTGACGGCCGTGAACATCTGTGTAGCAATGCCGCCCTGGCCGGTGAACTCGAGCACATCGCAGCCGTCGGCAAGGTAGCGAAAGCTATGCACCGTGCCGGCGGGCACGTGTACAAGGGGACCGGGCTGGCAGACTACGGCCTTGCCGGAGCAGGTGAATTCGACTTCGCCCGCGATAACATAGAAGGACTCGTCCCAGTTATGACTATGCGGCGGCGGACCCATTCGGTCTCGCCCTGCTGCCGCGTGATTTCGTAGGCTTGTGTTGCGGTATTTGAAGCCAACACGGTCACCCTGATGCCGAGCACGTTCAACGCGGGATCATAGTCCTTGGGGGTTTACAACAAACGGTTGAGCCTTCATAGTGTCATTTCCTTTCATGGAAAAATGTGGTGAGTGGGTTGCGCGGCCTACGCGATGCCCCTGAGGCGCCAATAGCTAGAGAAATTATTTACCACCGAATCTCGCCGTCGGCTCAAGCGGCGGCTTAGGCCAATCCTTACCCTTGATTCGCTCAGCTGACTCAGCAAGATGCAAGATCTTACTGATTTAACTCCCGTAGGTTCAGCAACTAACGCCGAGAGGCGCGATCAGTGCAGATCCTTACTTCACCGCGAAACAGTAGAATCTCCCCGCACCTCCGCCCGGAGCGGTATCGGCGCAGCTTCGACTCTCATGCGCCGAGTTCCACGAAGCGGACGGTAATGCGGTATCGCCGCCAAGCCCGATGCCGTCAACGTGACCCACTTGCGCCTGCATGTCGGGGGATTCTGACGTCCAGTCGCTGCAGGTTTTTCCCGGCACGACTCTGCCGTCGGGCGTCGAACCAGTCAGAATGTCGTGTTCGGTGGGTCGCGGCGATCCGGGCCAACCGCCCGGCACCATCTGACCGTGTTCATCGACGAACAAAATCGGATTTCCCCTGCGCTCATGGAGGTCGGTAAGATCTTTTCCGACCATGAGGCCGTTAGCATTGAACCATGGGCCATTACCAATTCGATCGCGCGCATTGGTGGGCTTGTCGTTGTTCGCAGGATCGCGCTCCACGCTCAAGTATGCGCGCCACGTCTTATCCCCTTGCCCCACAGCGGTCGCCAGAGTTTGGCAAATTCGATCCGTGCCCGCCAAACCGCCCAGATTGCCGGTTTTACTCTTGGCGCTCGTAACAAAAAAACCCATGCTCGGGGGTGGCGCGCCAGCGGGGTAAACAATTCGAGCGATACCGCTACCAGCAACAACCGCCAGCGCTACGATTGCAAATAGTGACTTGTAAAATTTCATACGATTCCCTTTTTTAAAATTTAGCTTTGGTGCTGACTTTCATGTCTTCAAAGCCGCCGAGCTGGCGCTCGCCGCGGAGCTGGCCGTTTGTTCGAGTACAGCCTACTAAGCTGTATGCCTAACGCTCCCATAAGCTGCCAGCCGAGGCACGCTCGCGCAAGCTGGCTGGCTCAGTCGCTGGTGCCAGCCCTGAGCAATCCATGGCCCAGGCGACCAGCTTGAGCTGGCATCGGCGGGTGCCCACCCCAGTGCATATGGTGAAGGGAAATGTGATCACAGAGCGTCGACAAATGGGATCACGGCTCACGTGCTGATCCCGCTTCAGCTCGATCAGCCGTGGGCGCGGGACACGTTCAGTGTCACAGCCGCGCGAATGAGAGCCTTCAATGCCTCCTCGTCGATCTTCTCGCCCTCGTGGAGGTCGATGGCACGCCTGGTGTTTCCGTCAAGACTGGAGTTGAAAAGGCCCGAAGGATCCTTCAGAGCCGCCCCTTTGACGAAGGTCATCTTCACGACGTTCTTGTACGTCTCGCCGGTGCAGATCAATCCGTCGTGAGACCACACCGGAACCCCTCTCCACTTCCACTCCTCGACCACTTCGGGGTCGGCTTGCTTGATCAATGTGCGGAGCCGGGAGAGCATCTTGCCCCGCCAGTCGCCCAGCTCCTCGATCCTCTCGTCTATCATCCGAGATGGAGACTTTCCTTTCTGATACCCGCTCTTCCTCATGATGTTTCTTTCTTTCCATTCTTTTTGTTTTCGCGCGGCTCACGTTAGCCATCATAGGGCTCCGCCGGCCATGTTGAAACAATGATGCCTAACGCGAAGGATGAGAAGCCACGCCCGCGAACGTCACGAGCGGGTCCGAAGGTCTGTCTCAAGCCGCATGTTAGACGGCCGACAGAACGACGCTATGCCACTGATGATACTCATACT
>DATBEY010000331.1:0-2849 GCA_036558765.1 Binatia bacterium
CGCGCAATCAGTCGAATCGTTTTCTGCAGGACCGCGAAGCGATGAAAACCAAGACTTATGCGGGCATGGGTTCCGGTTTTCAAGCCCATGATGCCTTCGCAACCGCGAGCCAGGGGGCAGTCCAGGATCGCAGCGACGAACACCTGGTTTCCTCCGATAAAGCCATAATCGCCGCCCGCAAGCTGCTGGAAAAGGCCATTTACGATGTGCGTGATGGCCGCGAGCCGCCGCACGTCGTGCGGTCGGCGGCGCAAAACCAGTTTCCGCACCTGCTGGTGCTTTCTGATATGATCCCGACAGGCGATTGGAAGGGATACACAAAAAATCTCGAACTGGAAGCGAGGGCGCGAATCTGAGCGAGCCCCTTCGTATCGGCATTGCCGGGCTTGGCGTGGCGAGCACACAGATCCTGCCCGCGCTTTCGGCGCTGTCCTATGTCAAAATCACAGCGGCTGCGGATACGCGTCCTGAGGCTCTAGAAAAATTCGCTGCAGTTTATCACGGCGAAACATACACGAGCGTTCACGCGATGTGCGAACAGGCAGGTATTGACGCAGTTTACGTTGCCACACCCAATCCCTTGCACGCGGAGCACGCGATCACGGCGGCGCGCAGCGGAAAACATATTATTGTCGAAAAGCCCATGGCGATGTCCCTGGTAGAATGCGACGCCATGAACGAGGCCGCGGAAAAAAATGGCGTGAAGCTTCTCTGCGGCCATACTCACAGCTTCGATCCACCGATTCGTAAAATGCGCGAGATCGTCAAGAGCGGTCGGCTCGGCAAGCTGTGCATGATCAATAGCTGGAACTACAACGAGTTTATGTACCGGCCGCGTATGCGCCACGAGCTGGCGATGAGCCGCGGAGTCGTGCTCAACCAAGGACCGCACCACGTCGACATCGTGCGCCTGATCGGCGGCGGCATGGTGCGGAGCATACGCGCCATGACAGGGATTGGGGACAAAGCGCGGGAGTGGGAAGGCAGTTACAGCTGCTATCTTGAATTCGAAGACGGCACGCCCGCGACGCTGGTCTATAGCGGCTATGGGTTTTTCGATACCGCAGAATTGTTCGACTGGGTGGGCGAAGGCGGACAGTACCGCGCGCCGGAAACCAATCTCAACGTCAGAAAAAAACTGCGCGAGGTACGGACGACGGAAGAGGAGGAACAGCTGAAGGAAGGCATGCGCTTCGGCGGACAGCGTGAGGGCGAATACAGCCACGTATGGAGCGGCGGGCGCAAGCAGCCGTTTTTTGGCTTCACGGTGGTGAGCTGCGAGAAAGGTGACATGCGCCAGACGCCGGACGGTCTAAAGATTTACGGTGAGACGGAACAACGGGAGATTCAGTTGCCGCCTGGCAACCGCGGGCGCGAAGCCGAGGTCGAAGAGCTCTACAATGCAGTTGTGCATCAACGCCCGGTGTTCCATGACGGCCGCTGGGGCGCGGCGACGCTCGAAGTCTGCTTGGCGATGCTCGAATCGGCGGCGCAGCGCAAGGAGATTTTTTTATCGCATCAGGTGCCGAGCCCGGAGTAGAAATTTGGTTGTCAGTGAAAGCTTTCGGGTTTCAGGTGCAGGCGAATGGATAGTGATCAGAGGTTCACATGGCATTTCGAGCCAAACGCGAGAAATTGTTTTTAGGCGAGTGAAATCAAGATCTCTCGTTGCGCTCGAGATGACAAGCCGGTGATTTGGTTGAATGCAAGAAAGAAGATGGATGCTCGAAAGAGCGGGAGGATCGCTAAATGCTCACGGCTGAAGAAAATGAATACTTGACTCGAGTCGGCCCGGGAACGCCGGTGGGCGAACTGTTGCGGCGCTACTGGCATCCCGTCGCGATCGCCGCCGATTTGACGCCGGAAAGTCCGACGAAGTTCGTGCGCATCCTTGGCGAGGATTTAGTACTGTTTGTGACACCCGAAGGCGCGGCTGGCCTGCTCAACGATCGCTGTGCGCATCGGGGCGCGTCATTGTCTTACGGTCGAGTCGAAGCGCGCGGCATCGCCTGTGCTTATCACGGTTGGCTTTATGACACGAAAGGCAATTGTCTGGAGACGCCGGCAGAGCCCGCCGGCAGTAATTTTTGCCTTACGGTGAAGCAAAAAGCTTATCCAGTGCAAAAATTGGCGGGACTGTATTGGGCCTATCTCGGACCGCAGCCGGCGCCCATTATTCCGAAGTACGATGTCTGGGCGCGAACCGACGGGTGGCATTGGCTGCGCGCTTTGCCGCAGCTCGATTGCAATTGGTTGCAGGCGATGGAAAATTCCGTCGACACGGCGCACCTGCATATCCTCCATCAGGAGCTGGTCACCGACGGTTTCAAAGTTGAAAGCACGACTCGCGGTACCATCGACAACCTGGTCAAGTACGAAATGGAAGAGTTCGAGCACGGCATCATCAAGCGGCGTCATTTCAGAGACGGCAAGATTGAAGAGCATCCGCTGCTTTTTCCCACGGTTTTGCGCCAGGCCAATCGCACGCAAATTCGCGTGCCCATCGACGATACCCACACATGGATCGTTTATGTTCACTTCGTGCCGGATACGGCAGACGCGCGCCCGAACAAAGAGGAAGTGCCGGTTGTTTATCGAAAGCCCTTTAAAAATCCCCTCGGCGCGCGCCATCCTTTCACCAAGTTCCGCATGGACGAAGTGGATGCGCAAGATTTTATGGCGTGGGAGACTCAAGGACCGATCCTCGACCGCACGCGCGAAAGGCTAACGGGGTCCGATCGAGGCGTTGTGATGTATCGCGAGATGCTCAAACGTGAGGTCGAGAAAGTTCAAAGAGGGTTGGAGCCAATGAACGTCTTTCGCGATCCGAACCATCCGATCATCGATAC
>DATBEY010000332.1:0-5028 GCA_036558765.1 Binatia bacterium
CGGCGTTGAGCTGCGCCATAAGATCAATGTCGATCGCCTGATGTGGGGTTCCGATTTTCCTCATCAAGAGTCCGACTGGCCGGAGTCGCTGAAGATCATCGACAAGAATTTCGCCGGTGTGCCGGAACAAGAAAAGCACAAGATGGTTTGCGGCAACGCAGTGGAATTTTTCCGGCTCGCTTCGTGATCACCCGTTACGTCGGTTCGGATTTTGGCACCACTCTCGACAACACTTTACTTGAAGTTGACCTTAGCAGAAGGATTGGCAGCTTTGTCATTTCGAGCGCAGCGAGAAATCTTTCTTATTTCTCCCAGAGTCGAGACACTGGGGAAGGATTTCTCCTTTCAGTCGAAATGACCGCAGTCGAGTGCGTTTGAGGTTCCATTGCACTTTTGCCGTACTAGTTCCCCCAAGGTCTCAAAATTCTGACGTGGAGTTTTTCATGGCTGAACCGACGGTTTTTTGTCCGCAGTGTAAATCCGAGATCAAGCTTACCGAATCGCTTGCCGCACCGTTGCTGGAATCCGTGCGCCGCGATTACGAGCAGCGCCTCTCACAAAAAGATAACGAAATATCGAAGCGCGAAAAGTCTCTCAATCAACGTGCCGAGTCAATTGAAAAGGCAAAACAAAATCTCGATCACGAAATCGAGCAGAAGCTACGGTCCGAGCGCGCGCGAATCGTCGCCGAAGAGGCGCAAAAAGCCAAGCTCGAAATCGGCACCGATCTTGAGCAAAAAGCGAGAGAAATCGATCATCTTCAACAAATTCTGCAAGAACGAGATAAAAAACTTGGCGAGGCCCAGCGCGCCCAAGCAGAGCTACTGCGAAAACAGCGCGAGCTCGACGATGCCAAGCGCGAGCTGGACTTAACCATCGAGAAACGCGTTCAGGCCAGTCTCGTGGCGGAACGCGACAAGGCAAAAAAAGAAGCCGAAGAAGAGCTTAAGCTCAAGGTCATGGAGAAAGATCAAACGATTACGGCCATGCAAAGACAGATTGAAGAATTGAAGCGGCGCGCCGAGCAGGGTTCGCAGCAACTTCAAGGAGAAGTTCAAGAGCTGCAGTTAGAGAGTCTGTTAAAAGCAAAATTTCCACGCGACACCATCCACCCGGTTGCTAAAGGCGACTTTGGCGGTGATGTACTGCAGCGAGTCCTTGGCCCACTGAATCAAATCTGCGGCACGATTCTCTGGGAATCGAAGCGAACCAAAAACTGGAGCGACGGCTGGCTACCCAAACTGCGCGACGACCAGCGCGCCGCCAAAGCCGATATTGCCGTGATCCTCAGCCAGGCATTACCGAAGGAAGTCGAAACCTTCGGTTTTCTGGATGGTGTCTGGATCGCCGATCCAAAAGTAGCGTTGCCGGTCGCAGTATCGTTACGCCAGAGTTTGATCGAAATTTCCGCCGCGCGCCAGGCTTCCGAGGGCCAGCAGACAAAAATGGCGATGGTCTACAGCTATCTCACCGGACCGCGTTTTCGTCAGCGAGTTCAGGCGCTTGTGGAGGCATTCTCATCGATGAAAGAAGATCTTGATCGCGAGAAAAAAACCATCACTCGCCAGTGGGCCAAACGCGAAGAGCAAATCGATCGGGTGATGCAAGCCACAGTGGGCATGTACGGCGATCTTCAGGGCATCGCCGGTAAGACTCTCCAGGAGATCGAAGGGCTCGAATTTCAAGGAATGTTAGACTTCAAGGATGGCGAATAATTTCACTGCGAGTAATGCCGCTCATCGTGATCGAAACCACAATCCACGCACCTCTCGAGTTATGCTTCGATCTTGCTCGCGATGTTGACGCTCACGCGGAATCTGCTGCTTTCTCTTCCGAACGCATCGTTGAACCCGGCCGGACAAAGGGCCTGCTCGAGCAGGGCGATCTCGTCGCCTTCGAAGGCCGTCACTTCGGGATCAGGCAGCGCTTCGTCGCTCGCATCACCGAGCTCGACCGCCCTAGCCGCTTCGTCGATGAAATGGTTCACGGCGCGTTCAAGCGGCTCCGGCACATTCACGAGTTCGAACGGGTCGGGAATGCGACGTTGATGCGTGACATCATCGAGTGGCAAGCGCCCTTCGGATTCATCGGCGGGCTCGCCGATGCCCTGTTCTTGCGCCGCCACATGGCTTGGTTCGTTTCGACCAAACAACGCGCCCTGAAACAAATCGCCGAGCGGCGGAGCGCAATCAGCAAGGACGACGATTTCACATCACATCTGTCCTGAAGCTCGCCGACTCCATCAGTAGCGATTCCGCTTGACCAAAGACCGCTTGGTATTTATTGTCTGCGGGCAGATTTCCTTCGGCCGACTTTGCGCTTTGGAGGCGAGATTCCATGCTCTTGCGATTATCCCAGTTGCTTTCAGCAGCCCTTGGTTTGGCACTCGCAACCTCCGCGGGTGCTGAGCTGATCCGCACCGCCGTGCCGCGCGCGAGTCTCAATTATCTCTCCATCTACGCCGCCGAAGCCAAAGGTTTTTTCAAAGATGAAGGCTTGGAGAACGAAACCATCGCTATCGGCGGGCCCGCGGCGATCGCCGCGCTGCTCAGCGGCAACGTCGATTTCAGCGGAGCCGGGGGCAGCGGACTGCGCGCCGCTGCGAAAGGAGCGGAGCTGAAGGCGATCTTCTATCAGACGGAAAAAGTAACTTGGTTTTTTGTCGTGCATCCGAGCATCAAAAGCGTCGCTGATCTGAAAGGCAAGAAGATTGCGGTCGGACTGATCGGTGATAGTGAAGATCGTTTCTCCACCATGTTCGTCGAAAACAACGGTCTTTCGGCAAAGGACATTACGCGCATTCCCATGGGTACAAGTTCTGGAGCTCGTATCGCGGCGATAAAAAGCGGCTCGCTTCAAGCGGCGGTGCTCGATCCTGGCGGAATGATCGTGGCGGAAAAGGAAGGCCTGCATTCGCTCGCGTTCTTGGGCGATCTGTTTCCCTTGCCATTTCAAGGTTACGTCGTGACCGACAAAAAAATTGCCGAAAATCCGGCGCAGATTAAGCGCTGGATCAGAGCCATGAGCCGCTCACTGATTTTTTTGCGCGAGCGACCTGAAGAAGCCGCCGACATTGGCATCAAAAAATTGCAGCTCGGCAACATCGATCGCGCCATGCTCATCGAAGCGACAAAAGCCTATACCCGCGCTTTTCCTCCCGGGGTTCCGGGCCTGCCGTCGGCCGAAGGCATCAAGAACATTCTCGAATATGAAGTTCGCGTGCCCATGAACATGGCCGCGCCTTTGCCGGCGCAACGATTGCTCGACCTGCGTTTTGTCGAAGAGGTAAAAAAGGAGTTGGAACAGAAAGGGTTGGGCAAATAAACGCCCGGATAATTGTCGCTCGTGAGAGTGCAATTCCACTGTCTCCTCCCTTCCTATATCCGCAGCATATGCCATTATTGGAATGGCCCGATGCGTTTTCAAATTGCATGTGGATTACCGCTTCCGTCTCGGCAACGCGGATCGATGCTTTCGCCGACAAACTCGGCATACGGTACAAGCACGACGACAGCTGGCCGCGGCCACACGAGCCATGACACATTCTGATCTCTCGTTGTCCTTGGCGCGCCGCTCGGACGCTTCGGCGATTGCCCGCATGTCACGCGTTTTGATCGAGTACGGATTGCAATGGAAATGGACGGCGCAGCGGGTTGAAGCGAGTATTTGCGCGGCCAATGTCAACGTTCTCGTTGCGCGGCTTGGCACTCGGATTATCGGCTTTGCCATCATGCGTTACGGCGACGACGACGCGCATTTGGATCTGCTCGCCGTGGCGCCGTCATACCGGCGCCTCGGCGTTGGACAGGAGCTTCTCAACTGGTTGGAAAAGTGTGCGACGGTGGCGGGAATTTTTCGCATCAGCCTGGAAGTTCGAGAAAGCAACGGCGGGGCGCAGCAATTTTATGAGCGTATGGGTTATCACCGGCTGAATGTCGTTCCCGGCTACTATGAAGGCAGGGAGGCGGCGCTCCGAATGAGGCGGGATTTGGCGTCCGGGTCCGGCTGTACGTCGAACAGCATTTAGGATCGTCGATCGGCGCCTTTGGATCAACATTCCCGCCAGCGCGAATCACGCGAGGGATCTTCTCTCTCACATAGCTTCACGCCAAAGATGATTTCGCTAAAGCACATCACTCCGGCGGACGTCACACTTTTCAAAACCGTGCGGCTGCGGGCATTGCAGGATACTCCTAGCGCGTTCAGCTCCACCTATGCCGAGGAATCTCGACTCGCGGATGCTGACTGGACGTCACGCATCGCGGAGTGGAGCGCCTCGGCATCGACGACGTACATTGCTGTGGATGCCGATGCTGCTTGCGGCATCGCCGGCGGCTATCTCGAGCGAGGCGACCAAGGCCGAGCCCATCTGGTTTCCATGTGGGTGGCACCGAGCCACCGGCGACTTGGAGTCGGCGCAAAATTGGTCGATGCCATAATCCACTGGGCCCGCGACCAGAATGCTCGTACGTTGGCGCTGATTGTGACCAGCAACAACGATCTGGCGATCAACTTCTACACGCGCCTCGGGTTCACATTCACCGGAAGAACTTCCCCGTACCGAAACGAACCCGCTTTGACCGATTTAGAGATGATCCGCACGATCGCGCCGTAGAATTCTGGTGTATTGCCTGAAGTTCGTTATATATTTCAATCGTCATTCCGGGGTAGTTGAGTTAGGGGGACGTAACGACGTTCTTAGACGCTCAATTTATAGCGCTTTTCACTGAATAGAGGCCAGGCACCGCACAAGCCCTGTTGGAACCCGGCGAGCCGGCGCGTTATACTCCGATTGTTCGCTGGACTCAAAGCACTCGACAAGGTGTAAATATGTCTGCGCCAACCAGTTTATTGATGCTCGAATTCCTCGATTGGGTCGCAAGCCGCCATCGAACTTACAGCGATGTGATGAATGCATGGCAAAGCACCTGTCCCCGGCACACGATTTGGGAAGATGCGATGATCGATGGTTATGTGCAAGTACAGCGCTCGGAGACCCGACAAGATCCGGAAATAACGCTTACGCCC
>DATBEY010000333.1:0-11163 GCA_036558765.1 Binatia bacterium
GGCCAAATAGTAAGTCGCGCCGGCTTCCTCGCTCCTTCCCTGATTTTCTTGTTCCCGCGCCAAGGACTCGTATTTCGATCCCATCCTTCCCCACTCTTTGCCCCACAGATCGGGCTCGAGATTCGAAAGACGACTCACCACGTGCTGAACGTCTTCGCGTTTCACCCGTTCGAACGGATTGATCCGGCCGGCGCGGTGCAAAATGTCGGCTTTGATCTCTTCGAAAGTTTTTTCCGCCATCAGAGTTTCTCCGGCCACTCGTAAGGGTGACGAAACTTTTTCGTTCTCACCGAGAACACTTCGGCTCTTCCTGTCCTGCGCGGTGATCGCTCATGCTATGGCTTGGCACCGGGCTCGTTGGCCAGCGCTTTCAAGGCTGATTTATAGAACCGGTCATCGATGAAATGTTCCGGCTTGAAATTTGGTTTCTCTTTCAACACGGCAAATTCAAGCTCCGCTCGTTTGTAAAGACCTTCGGGGCTCAGCGCCGGGATGTAGGCGTCGCGCATGAGATCATAGAGCGAGGCGGCGATCTCTCGTTGATCCAAACGGCCGTTCTTCATAATAATGTCGATACTGCCGTCGCGGTTGGCGCGAATCCAATAAAGCGCTTTCATCACCGCCTTGACCATCCGTTCCGTCACATCCGGCTCGGATTGCACCTGTTTCGCCATCGCCTGTAGTGCGCTGAACGGAACGTTCTTGAACTCGTCGCCAAGGTAGATGAGCCGTTTCATACCGGCCTTCAGCAGCGGCCGATCGGTCGGCGGCGCCATCAACGCCGCGGCAGCGCGGCCCTGCATGAGTGCGATAGCTTTGCCTTCGTTATCGGGAATATTCAAATAATCGGCAAATTTTTCACCGAAGCCATACTTGGAGAAGAGCGCTTGCAAAACACTGTACGTTGAACCGCCAAACGTCACTGCAATTTTCTGTCCCTTCAAGTCTTCGAGTCGGTTGACTTCCGGGCGCGTGATTAGCCCGAATGGGATCTGATTGAAAATCTGCAGCAACACGCGAATCTGCTCCCCCTTGAACATCGCCTGCATCGAGGGACCGAAGGCGGACGAATAGTGTACGCTGCCGGAAAGCAATGCCTGAACATTCATCGCGTTGCCGCGCAGCACAACAATGTTCACATTGCTGAGGCCCATTTCATCGTAAAATTTTTTTTCTTTGGCTACGACGTAGGCGAGATGCTGAATGTTGCCGGGCCCGGGTAGCGAAATGTAGATGGGCTTGCTGATTTGCGCGCCGAGGGATGACGAGCAAAGGAGCGCCGCGAGCAGGGTGAAAACACCAATGCGTTTCATGTGAATTGCTCCGCGATTGGCCGTGGCTACCCGACTAACAGAAAGGGCGCAATTAGCGCAAGCCCCGCAAACGAGGGTCAAGCACTTCTCGGAGCCCCTCGCCGACGAGATAATAGGCGAGCACCGTAATGAAGATCGCAAACCCGGGAAACACCGCCAGCCACCACGCAAACGTCGTGGTACTGCCTTCCTGCAGGATCGACCCCCAGGTGACCAATTCGGCGGGCACGCCGATGCCGAGAAAGCTTAGGCTCGATTCGACCAGAATCGCCCCGCCGACGCCGAACACCACTGAGACGATCACCGGCGCCAGCGCGTTGGGTAGAATGTGCTTGAACATCACTTTGCGATCGGAGACGCCAAGCGCAACCGCCGCCGTGACGTAATCCAGATTTCGGATCCTGAGGAACTCGTTGCGCGTAAAACGGGCCATGCCGACCCAACTGGTCACACCAATGATAGCCATGGTCAAAAAGATGCTCGGTGGCAGCAGTGCCGCGATCGTGATCAGCAAAAAGAATGTCGGGATCGACAGCATGATCTCGAAGAGCCGCGAAATCGTGAGGTCGGTCCAGGAGCCGAAATATCCGGCGACTGCGCCGAGGATAATGCCGATCAACGCCGCGATGCCGACCGCCACAAAGCCGATGGAGAGGGAAATGCGCGAGCCGTGAATCATGCCGGCAGCCACGTCCCGTCCCAACTTGTCCGTCCCGAACCAGTGCCTGCTTGAAGGTGATTCGAGCGGTTCAAGCAGGTTGATGTTGCTCGGCCGATAGGGAATCGGCGGATAAAAAGCTTTCGCCCCTTCGAGCTTTTTGAAATCAACGTTGAGTAGTTCCGCCGGCCAGTGGCCCAATTTGGTCCCGACAAGATAACCGCGCACGATCGGAAAATAGCTCTGCCCCTGGTAGTGCAGATAGTACGGCTTATCGTTGGCAATAAAATCGGCAAACAGGGCCATGAATACAAGCAAGCAGACCACGTAGAAGCCGGCGAGCGCAATGGGATTGTGTCTGAAGCGTCTCCAGACATCGGACCAGAGTCCTTCGCCAATATTACCGACGTCTTCAGCGCCGGCCGTCTTGTCTGTAGCTCGGAACGAACCTGTGGAAATTTGAGTGCTCATTGCTGGCGGCGACCGAAGGCGATTCGCGGATCCACGACGGCTAGGAGAAGATCGGAAAGCAGGATGCCGATCAGAGTCAGCACCGCGGTCACGGTAAACAACGCCAGAACCGTCGGGTAGTCCCGCGCCAGCACCGATTCAAAACCTAATTGCCCCAGACCCGGTATGGAAAATATCGTTTCGATGATGACGCTGCCGCCGATCAGGGCGGGCAGAAGATCCGCGAGAAGCGTAATCTGGGGGATTAACGAGTTGCGCAGCACGTGCTTGAAGATAACGATCTTTTCTTGAAGTCCCTTTGCACGCGCCACCTGAACGTAATCCTGGCCGAGCACCTCCAACACGCTCGATCGCATGTAGCGGGATAACGCAGCGAATCCGCTGTACGACAACAAAACCACAGGCAGAAACAAATGCCAGGCGTGATCCTGGATTTTTTTCCAGAGTGGCCACTGGTTGGAGAAATCCAGTGACTCTATGCCACCGGGTGGAAACAGGTAATAAAAATCGCCGCCGCAGATAAACACGATCGCCATCGTCGCAGCCCACACCAGGGGCACGGCGAAAAGCCCGAAGGCGAGGACAGTCGTGATTTGATCCCCTAAGGAATTGGCATGGGTCGCGGAATAGATTCCCAGTGGAATGGCGACCAAATAAACGATTAGGATCGACCAAAGATTCAGCTTGATCGTCACCGGAAGGCGTTCGGTGAGCTTACCCCAGACCGGCTGGCTGTCCTTGAAGGAATCACCGAACTTGAGCGTGAAAAGATTCTCCAGCCAGACCAGATACTGAACGTGCAGCGGTTTATCCAGACCATACTGCGCACGCCACTGAGCCATTGCCTCATCTACGGCGCCGCGCTTGGCAAGCGAAATACCAGCGCCGGCCGCGGCGCCGAGTCCGCCCGCCGCGCGCAGCTCGGCAGGATCGCCGGGCGCTAGGCGCATAATCAGAAATCCGATCAAAGTAATACCGATGAACGTCGGGATCATCAGCAGCAGGCGTTGCGCCAGGTAGCTTATCATCGAGCCTTGAGTTACTGGGCGGTTGCCGCGCTGCCGTATCTCTGCCGTGCCTTCGGCACCCACCAGTCGATGGGACGAAGGCCGTCGGGGAAAACCTCCACGCCCTCGAAACGACGCTGCACGACCGAAGCGCGTTTGGCGACGTAGAGAAACGTGTAGGGTTGCTCTTCGTTCAGGATTTCCTGGAATTCCTTGTAGAGCTGAATGCGTTTCTGCGGGTCGAACTCGCGCCGATAGGTTTCCAGGATTTGATCCACCCGCGCGTTCTTGTAGCTGATCGCGTTGGAGCCCTTGTTGGCCGCCTGAGAGGAATGCCAAATCTGATACATGTCCGGCTCTGTGGTCTGCATCTGCCAACCGAGCACGACAGCATCAAATTGATGGTTCGTCACGTCGTTCAAAAAAATCGTCCAGTCGAGCTCGCGCACGCGCGCGTCGATGCCATGTTTGCGCAACTCTTCCACGAGCACGAGAGCCACGCTTTTGCGCACAGCATTGCCCGAGTTCACCTTGATCTCGAAGCGCAGGGGTGTCTTTTTACCGTCGATGACCTTGTCCAGCACACCGTCGCCGTCGGTATCCCGCCAGCCCGCCTCGCGCAGCAGACCCAAACCCTTCTGCGGGTCGAAAGGATAACTTTTCAAGTCCTTGTCGTATTCGGGCCGAAAAAAATAAATCGTGCTGTCGACTACTTCGCCGAGTCCAAACAACACGCTTTTGACGATCAGCTTGCGATCCGTCATGTAAGTCATTGCCTGCCGGACCTTCTTGTCGTGAAAAATCGGATGGTCGTTGTTCCAGCCGATATAAGTGTAGGTCGGCGCGTAGTATTCATATTTTTTGAATTCGCGCTTGAACCGCTCGCTGTTGGTGCCACGGACCGCCTGCACCGGCGTTAAGGCTTCCATATAATCGAGTCCACCGCTTTTGAGCTGGGTCAGCGCCGCGTCCATGTTGTTCACAATTCGAAATTTGAGCCGATCCACATGGGGCTGATCGATTCCCTCTTTGCCGTTGCCCCAGTAGTTCGGGTCGCGCACGAGCTCGATCTCACTGCCAGTCTTCCAGTGACTGAACTTGTACGGACCCGAGCCAAGCGGGTTGCGGTTGAAATTTCGGTTGAATTGCTCGCCGAATTTTTTTGCCTCGGGCGGTAATTTCGCCGGGTCCTGGGCAAGTTGGCGCACGCTGATTCGCTGCAGGAGATTTTCGGGGTCGTAATAGTGGCGCGACAGGATGACAATGCCGCCGAGCACACTCTCGTTCAGAAAATATGGCTCCTTGGTGATAAAGCGGATGGTGTAGGGATCTATCAACTCGGCGTCCACCAGCGAATCAAAATAAACGCGCAAAAACGGCGCATTCACGAACGGGCATTTGATCGCCTTAGCACTGAAAAGCACGTCTTCGCCGGTAACCGGTCGACCGTCCTGAAAACGCGCGTCCTGCCGAATCTTGAAAGTATAGGTGAGCTTGTCCTGCGATATTTCCGGACGCGCCGCCGCGATCCACGGCTTCAGCTCGAGCGTTTTTGGATTACGCGTCAGCAAACCCTCAAAAACATAATTCAACACCTCGCTGGCCGAGGCGTCGTTGCTGGTAAGCGGATTGAGGAGCTCCGGATCGCTAAGACTATGAATCACTAACCAGTCGCCGGTCACAGGTTTGCCGGGATCTTGGGCCGTCGCTCCGGACGGCGCCTCGGCTACTTTTACTTCCGTCTTATCGCCGCAGCCGAGCAGTACCAGCAGCATCAACCCGACTCGCCAGCTCCGCCTCAACATGGCTTAGCTACCAATAGCTTCGATCGGCACTTCCTGAACATTGGGAGGTTTTTGTTGGGAAAAGAGCTCGGGAGAAATTGTCGCGTTAATCTCCGGTTGTTGATAGCGAATCTGCACTTTCTTCCGTTGCAAGTTTGCCTCGAAAATAATCTGCGATGGAAACAACCCGGCGGTAGTCTCGATGTAGTCACTGAATTCGGCGCTGAGTTCAACGCTACCACTGGCATTCAACCGCTCCCACTGCGTCGGCACTGGCTGTTGCGATTCAAAAGCGACAACGTCGCGCTTGCCGTCTTTGCTTGAAAAGATCAGCGTGTTTCCGTCTTGGGTCACCGGCGCCTTTGGATCCACCGGCGGCAAACCGATCAACAACATCGTGATCTCTTCCAGCTCAAGCGGGATCTGCGTATAACGGCGTAGATTCTCCTTGGTCCGATCGCCGCGCACGAAGACACCCTCGCGCGGGTGATAGCCAACGAGTTCCTTGCTATTAGCCGTAACGATCAGGATCGCGCCCAAAAAGCTCAGCGTTTCGAGACGCAGTTGATCCGGTCGCTGCACCAACACAGCTTCTTGAAAGCCGTGTTTGCCGTCAGGTCCGGTGTAATCGACCTGTGCCAATCCCTTCATCGAACGGAACTCTTCAACGCGCTGAGACATCGAATCGATCAGCTTGCTCAGTTCCCACTCGGGCGCAGGCAATTTGGGCTGGGGCGGACTAGTGACTGTGGCGCAGCCGGCGAATCCGAGAGCAGTGGCGAAGATTAATGCTTTGACCGGTTTTGACGGTGTCGTGAAACGGCTCGGAAATCGCACAATCAAGTCTTTTTTTCCAGGCGCTGAATCTTGTCACGAAGCCGTTTGTTTTGATCGGTTTCCTTGGTGAGTTTAAGCGCGGCGCGATAGCGGATCAGAGCCCGATCCGGCCTTCCGGCCTTTTCATACGCATCCCCAAGGTGCTCGATGATGGTCGGATCGTCGCCGGTGATCTCCACCGCCCGCTCGAGATATTCGACCGCTTTAGGGTACTCGCCCTTTTGGTAGTAGACCCAACCCAAACTGTCGATGTAAAAGCCATCGTCGGGCTGAATCGTAAGCGCCCGCTGGATGAGATCTTCCGCATCGTCGAGCTGCACGCCCATTTCCGCCCACGTATAGCCGAGATAATTCAGCGCCGCGGCATTCTTGGGATTGAGCTCAATGGCTTTTTTCATGTTCGCGACCGATTTTTCCTTGTTTTTGTTCTCGTCGTAAAGCGCGCCGAGCTGAAAATGCGCTTCATCGTTCTTCGGATCCAAGCTCACCACCCGCTCCATGGCCTGAATCGCCTTCGGATATTCCTTGGTCTTTCTGTAAAGCGAGCTCAGAAATGCGTAGACTTCTTTCCGGTCGTTGCCTTTTTTCAGTACTCCTTGCAATACCTCAATGGCCTTTTGGGTCTGGTCCTTACGGTCGTAGAGGTAAGCGGTCTGCAATCTCGAATCGAGATAGAGCTCGCTTTTTTCGGAGACCCGCTCGAAGGACTCCAGCGCCTTGTCATCGGCTCTCATCTCGACATACGTGGCACCGAGGTAATAGCGCGCCCGATCATTGTCGGGGTCCCCTGCCAAAACCAAATTGAATTCCGTTGCCGCGCGCTCGAAATCGCCCTTTTCAAACGAGATCAGGCCGATTTTGATCCGCGTCTCGCGGGGGTCGACTTCGCTCCCTTGCAAACTCTCGAACTGCCGCAGCGCTTCATCGAGCTTGTTTTGGCCGACATAAAGCTCGCCGAGCCGACGACGTGCCCAGACGTTTTGCGCATTCACCTGCAAGAGTCGCTGGTAGCTTTGAATAGCATCTTCGGTCTTGCCCTCCAGCTCATAAACCAGCGCGAGGTCCAACAGTACCGCTTCGGATTTGGGATTGAGCTCCAGGGCTTTGCGGTAGCTCTGCTCGGCAGCCAGATAGAGCTTACTCTTGGCGCGCACCCGGCCGAGGTAGTAGTAACCCAACATCGAATTCGGATCAGCTTTGAGCAACGCTTCCAATTTTTCCGTTGCTCGAGGCAAGTCATCGATCTGCAGATAGAGCGCGCCCAAGTACAGGAGTGCCTCCTGATTCTTCGGATCGAGCTTCAGCGCTTCATTATATTCAGTGATGCCCTTTTGGTTCTCTCCCAGCGAAGAATAGAGCCCGGCCAGCAGCATATGATTGTCGACGCTTTGCGGATCAAGGCGCGCCGCGGTCTCAGCTTCCGCTAGCGCTTTGCGCATATCGCCTTTTTTGACGTAGAGAGACGCTAAACGAAAATGCAGGAAGGCGTCATTCGGTTCAGCCTGCACCGCCGCTTCCATTTCCTTGACGGCATTATCGAAATCACCGTCGCCCAACAGCGCGTTAGCCATCAGGAAATGACTGAACGCACTCGCTTCCGGTGGAATCTCCGTTTTTGGCAGATTACGGAAAGGCGGAATGTCCGGGGACAAGCTCAAACCATCGGGAGGAAGCTGCGTGCCCGGGCCGGCCGTGCTGCAGCCAGCCAAAGCCAGCAGCAAGAGTGCCATCCAAAGCGCACGCATACCAACCATCAACTGAAGGGTTAACACAACGCTTTTAGACGGTCAACGCGCGATTTTTTCGAAGCTTCATTCGTTGTTCCGAGTGTGTTAATTTTTGGTTGCGATGCATTACGATGCCTCTAAATAACCAACCGCTGACCTATGACTGAAGTGTCCCATGCCGCCGCAGAGGAAATTTTGCGGCTCCGGCGCGCAATTGAAAAACATAATTATCAGTATCACGTTCTTGACGATCCACTGATTAGCGACGCCGAGTACGATCGCTTGTTTCGTCGCCTGCTCGAGCTGGAAAAAAAACACCCCGAGCTCGCGACGCCGGATTCGCCGACGCAAAAAGTGGGCGCGCCGCCACTGGAACGATTTTCCACGGTCCAACACTCCCTTCCCATGCTATCGCTAAACAATGCGATGGATCCCGAAGAACTGGTGGAGTTCGAGGAAAGAATTCAGCGGTTTTTGAAGCACAACGAAAGCATCGACTACGCAGTTGAACCGAAGATCGATGGTCTGGCCGTGGAAGTCATCTATATTGACGGCAAATTTACCCTCGGCTCCACCCGAGGTGACGGCGTCAACGGCGAGGACATCACTGCCAATCTCAGAACGATTCGTTCGATTCCGCTCACGTTGCGCGCCGATGGTCAGGCGATCCCGAAGAGACTGGAAATCCGTGGCGAAGTTTTCCTGCCGCTCAAGGCTTTTCAAAGGATGAACCGGGATCGGGAAGAACAGGGCCAACCGGTATTTGCCAATCCGCGGAACGCGGCGGCTGGTTCGCTAAAACAACTCGATTCGACGATTACGGCGAAACGTCCCCTGGATATTTTTTTTCACGGCACCGGCCTTATTGAAGGAGTGCAGTTTGCCACCCATTGCGACTTCCGCGCAGGGCTTGAACGGTGGGGTCTAAAGCCCGTCCCCCTTGGACATCTCTGTCGTGGGGTACAGGAGATTTTTCACTATCGCGACGAAATGGAAGCACGGCGTGACCAATTGCCCTACGAAATCGACGGCCTCGTGGTCAAGGTCAATAGCACAGCGCTGCAGCGCCGCCTGGGACAAATCGCCCGCTCCCCTCGCTGGGCGATCGCCTATAAGTTCAAGCCGCGCCAAGCCACTACGCGCATTCTAGATATTCAAGCAAACGTCGGCCGGACGGGCACGCTGACGCCGGTCGCGAGTCTCGAAACCGTGCCGATCGGCGGTGTCATGGTCAAAAGCGCGTCCTTGCACAATATGGACGAGATCGCCCGCAAAGACATTCGCATTGGCGACACGGTCCTCGTCGAACGCGCTGGCGACGTCATTCCCTATGTCGTCAAAGTGCTCACGGAAAAGCGTACGGGTGATGAAAAGCAATTTGTCATGCCCGAGCGTTGCCCGGTCTGTGGTTCCCAAGTTTTTCGCGAAGAAGGTGAAGCCGCCTACCGATGCATCGGTATTTCATGCCCGGCACAGCTCAAAGAGAGCTTGAAATTTTTTGGTTCGCGCGGCGCGATGGATATCGAAGGACTCGGCGGGAAATTGATTGATCAGCTGGTCGAGCGCGGTCTGGTTCGCGATGTAGCCGATCTCTATCAGCTCAACAAAGAGCAACTCGTCGGCCTCGACCGCATGGCGGCGAAATCGGCGCAAAATCTTCTCGACAACCTAGCGCGTAGCAAGCATACAACACTGGCGCGCTGCTTGACCGCCCTCGGCATTCGCCATGTCGGTGAAGCCACCGCTAAGCTCTTGGCAGACCATTTTGGTGACCTAAAGAAAATCGAACGAGCAACTGAGGAAGAACTGATGGAAGTGCGTGAGATCGGTCCGGAAGTGGCCAAAAGCATTGCCCGGTTCTTTGCTCAGGAGGCGAATCGCCACGTTATCGAAAAACTCCTCGCCGCCGGCGTGGAATTTAGAATCGAGCCGAAAAAAGCTGGCAGTCTCAGCGGGAAAAGTTTTGTGCTTACCGGCGGATTGGACAGCATGTCCCGCCCCGAGGCGCAGAAACGGATCGAAGCGCTGGGCGGGCGAGTAACGTCTGGTGTTAGCCGCAGTACGACCTACGTCGTTGCCGGCTCCGACCCGGGGTCAAAGCTAAAAAAAGCCCAAGAAAACGGAGTGCAAATCCTAAACGAAGAGAAGTTTTTGCGGCTACTCGAGCAAGATTAGTAGCGGTCGCGGCGCGGCGGGCGGCCACTGCCGAACCCACCCCCGCCAGCGGGTCGGGGGCCGCGCGGTGTTTGCGGGCGAGCTTCGCTTACGACAATGTTGCGGCCCTCGAAATCGGTGCCGTTGAGCGCGTTGGTCGCTTTCTCCGCTTCCTGATCCGAGCTCATTTCCACAAAACCGAAGCCCTTTGACCGGCCGCTAAATTTGTCCGTAATGATGCGCGCGCTTACCACTGAGCCATGCTGCGCGAAGTGTTGCTGGAGCCTTTCCTCCGTCACGTTGTAGGGAAGATTCCCCACATATAATTTTACTCCCATCTCGGCCCTCCTTGTTGAATGCAACAACCGCTCATTTTTAACCAGTCAAAGTTACGAATGGGCAAGGCCTTAACGGGCGCGCATCATTTGCTCGGTGCTCTTGATATCGCAGCCCTAGCGAAACGGCGACAGCCTACAAAAGTCAATCCTGACTTGTCAAACCGTTTGGGCTCCGAGCGTTTTACCGGATTGCAGGGTCGTCGCACATTGGTTATGACAGGCAGGATGGCTGTGATCGCATCAGAAACCAATCGCGCGCGGGTCAAAATCGCGGGTCGAGTGCAGGGTGTGTATTTTCGCGCTTCTGCCTGCCAAGAAGCGCAAACCTTGGGCATTACCGGATGGGTGAGAAATTGTTCCGACGGCTCGGTCGAGCTAGTTGCCGAGGGCGCGAGGGAGAAACTCGATCAATTCATCGCTTGGTGTCATCGCGGGCCCGCCGGCGCGCGCATCGCCGACGTGAGCGTACGTTGGGAAAATCCGGAGCATAGCTTTCATGGTTTTGTGATTAAACGGTAGCATGCTCTGCCCATTTATTGGTTACCCCTCGAAATCACTTCAAGCTTTTTACTTGGAGCGCAAGCCGGTAGATCTCTCGTTTCGAAATCCCATGACGCGCGCCCAGCAATTCTGCGATCTCCTTTACTCGCACTCCGTTTTCAGCCAGCTCGCGTATCTCGTTGATCAGTTTTTCTTCTGCAACAGGAGCTCTGGTAGTAGCACCCTGCACCACCAGCGTGATTTCACCCCTGACGTTCTGCTGTTCAACCCGGTCGAGAATTTCGCGAATCGCTCCGCGTAAGAATTCCTCATGGACTTTGCTGATTTCACGCCCGATTGCTATCTCACGCTCCCCGAAAATATCCGCCATGTC
>DATBEY010000334.1:0-3741 GCA_036558765.1 Binatia bacterium
CCGAGTTCGCGGCACGCTATCGCGCGAAGGGCTATTGGGAAGATCGCTCTCTGCGCGACATCTTCGACGAAGCCTTCGAGAGATATGGCGATCGGGTTGCCCTCATCGATGGCGAGCGCTCGGTTAGCTACGCGCAGCTCAACCAGTGTGCTACCCGTCTAGCCTTGAACCTGCTCGATCACGGCCTCGAGCCGCTCGATCGCGTTGTCGTCCAACTGCCTAATAGGATCGAATTCGTTTATCTCTATTTCGCGCTGCAAAAGCTCGGCTGTATTCCCATCATGGCACTGCCGACGCATCGTTATCGGGAGATGAGCCAATTTGCCGAGCTGTCGGGCGCCATCGCGTGTGTGACGCCGGATCGCTCCAAGGACTTCGATTACCGTGAGATGGTTGGCAGAATTCGCGCGACGAACAAGCGCGTACGGTTAGGGATTATTTTCGGCGACGCGCAAGGGGACTTTCTTTCCCTCGGTGAATTGATCGAGCGGCCCGACATTCGCTCGAAGGCGGACATCGAACAAATCAAAATCGATCCGGAAGATCCAGCGGTTTTCCAGCTTTCCGGCGGTACGACCGGCATTCCCAAGCTGATCCCGCGGACGCACAACGACTACATTTACAATTCAAGACTTGCGTCAGCCGTCACCCGCGTCGGCCCCGAGGAAATCTTTCTCGACGTGCTGCCACTGGCGCATAATTTGCCGCTCGCTTGCCCGGGTTTGCAAGGTTATTTGCTGCATGGCGGCAAGTTCGTCATGTCCAATTCCACCAGGAGCGAAGATATTTTTGCGTTGATCGAACGGCACCGAGTTACACATATCGCAGTTGTGCCGGCGTTACTGATCCGGCTGATCAACCACCCGTCGATTGGGAAATTCGATTTGTCGTCGCTTCGCGTGATTCAAAGCGGCGGACAGCGGCTTCAGCCCGAGGTGCGCCGGCGCGCTAGGGAGCTGATCCCGAGTGTTACCGTGCAAGAAAATTTCGGCATGGCCGAAGGCATGCTGATGTTCGTGCGCTTCGATGATCCCGAGGAGGTCCGCCTGGAAACCGTCGGCAGACCCCTCAGTCCCGACGATGAAGTGCGATTGGTCGACGACCACGACCGGGAAGTTGCGCCAGGAGAAATCGGCGAACTGCTCGCCCGCGGACCTTATACTCTACGTGGTTATTTCGGTGTACCGCAATATAACGCCAGGGCATTTACCTCTGACGGTTTTTATCGGTCAGGAGATTTGATGCGGCTCCATCCCTCCGGGAATTATATGGTCGAGGGACGGAAGAAAGATCTGATCAACCGCGGCGGCGAAAAGATCAGCGCCGAAGAAATCGAAAACTTGATCCTGGGACATCCGGCAGTGCAGAACGTCGCTTGCGTTCCAATGCCCGATCCAGCCCTTGGTGAGCGCATGTGCGCTTATGTTATTGTGCATCGCGGGAAATCTCTAAACTTGCCGGAGCTCGTTCAATTTTTGCTGGAACAAGAAATCGCCAAGCACAAGCTGCCCGAGCGCTTGGAGATCGTCGATGAGTTTCCATTGTCGGCCTTCGGTAAGGTATCCAAGAAAGATCTGACGGAACGAATTACACGGCGGCTGAAGGCGGAGAAAAGAGTTTGACTTATGGCGCGAGACTTCTCGAGTGTCATCCTGAGGCCATCGCCGAAGGATCTCACCTGATAGCGATGAGAATGCTAGATGCTTCGCTTCGCTCAGCATAACGGTCCCAGGATCTATCATCATGCGAGGAGAAATAACATGTGCGCTAAACATTCCCGATTGCTTCGAACATTCGCAGAAGTTTTGCTTTTCGGACTCGTGGCGGTTTTCCCCAATTGTGTCCGTGCCGCGGACCGCCTGACCGGGCTGCACTCGGCGCAGGTCATGTCGCAGTCCATGCCATGGATCGCGCAGGAAGCCGGCCTGTTCAAGAAATACGATCTAGATTTCCGTTTGGTTTTCATTCCATCCTCGCCGGTCGCAACTGCGGCGACCCTGAACGGCGATGCGGAGATCGGCGTCACCGGCGCGGTGGGCAACGTGCGCGCGTTTGTTCAGGGTTTCACCGATCTGGTTTTTATCGCAGGGATGAAAAATATTCTCACCCATAGCGTGCTCGGCAAGCCGGAGATCAAGCGGCCTGAAGACCTCAAAGGAAAAAAGGTCGGCGTCGGCCGCTTCGGCGGCAACACGCACTATTTTGTAATTCAGGCGTTAAAGCGCCTTGGCATGGACGCCACCAAGGATATTCAAACCATCCAAACCGGCGGCGGGCCGGAAACATTGGCGGCGCTGGTGAGCGGCAGCGTGGACGCAGCGGGTCTGGTCGCGCCTGGAGACTCCGCCGCGGTGGCGCGCGGCTTTCGCTACGTGATCAACGGTCCAGAGATGCGAATTCCGTACGGCGCCACGCAAGTGGTGACGCTGCGCTCCGTCATCAACAAACGGGGCGCGGTGATCGGCCGGTTCATGCGCGCCATGGCGGAAGCTTCGAAGATCATCCACACCGACAAAGCCTTCGTTTATAAAGTCCTTGGCAAGTATCTGCGGATCACCGACACCAAAGTGCTCGATGCGGCATACCAATCCGAGATTCCCGCGCTCGAACGCCGCCTGGAAATCAGCGAAGCGGCGCTGCAGGCTTCGCTCGATGAAATTGCGCCGCTCGATCCGCGCGCGAAGTCGATCAAACCACAGGAAATGATCGACCGGCGTTATCTGGTCGAACTCGAAAAGAGCGGCGCGTTTTGAAAAACGTAATAGGCCCCCGGGGCGATCGTTAAGAGTTAAAGGATCGAGTTGTGCGCGCTGGCGCGGTTGACATCCATCATCACTTCGTTCCGGAGCAGGTGATCGAAGAAGCCAGGCAACACGGCAAGCCGCTCGGGGTCGAGGTCTCGGAGGAGGAAAACGGGGCGATTCACTTTTCATTCGGCGGCGGACCGAAGTGTGCACTGCAGCACGGGTTGACGGATGAAATGCGGCGCATCGCAATGATGGATGAGAGCAAGATCGCGTTGGCGGCCCTCGAACCGAGCACGAACATTTTGGGGTACGACCTCCATGGCGAACAGGCTGAAAGCTGGTGTCGCTTATACAATCAGTGCGTGAATGAATTCGTCAAAAAACATCCCGATCGTTTCACTGCGATGGCTGCCGTGCCGATACAGGAACCGGCGCGCGCCGCGCGAGTGTTGGAACATGCCGTCACGGAGCTCGGTTTTCGCGGCGCGTACATCGCCACCAATATCCAGCACCAGTATTATGACAGCGATTTATTCGATCCTTTCTGGGCCAAAGCGCAGGATTTGGACGTTCTCGTCTTCATGCATCCGGAGAACCCGGCGGGAACCGAACTGATGGGTTCCTTTGGCCTGCGCCTGGTCTGCGGCAATCCGGCGGATACCACATTATCCCTCGGCATCTTGATCTACAGCGGTGTTTTCGACCGGTTCCCGAATTTGAAACTGTGCACGTGCCACGGCGGCGGTTTTTTCCCGTATCATGTGGGCCGCTTCGATCGTGAATTCTTGACCGGCAAACAAGCGACCCGGCGCGCCGATCGCCCGAATGCGCCGCGATGCAGGTCAATGCCAAGCGCGTATTTGAAGAATCTCTATTTCGATACGCTCGTCTATGATGCCGAAACGCTGGAGTTTCTGCGCCGCAAAGTCGGCGCCGAACACCTCATGCTGGGCACTGATTTTCCGTATGTCCTAGGAGATTGGCAGGGCGTCGA
>DATBEY010000335.1:0-10524 GCA_036558765.1 Binatia bacterium
TGGCTCTGCGAGTCGCTAATATCGTCGATCGCGTGCGGTGAATAGTTACCTTCTTGACGCATACAAGCTGAAGGTAATTAAGCAGAGGTTTGATAACGGACTGCGAAGCCGTGTTGTAAACAAGTACGATATGTATGCACCATGTCCGTGTTTGTCAAGTTTTGGGGTTCTGGCTTTATGAAAGAAGCGTATTTCGTTTATGAGATTTTTTCTTCTGTGCCCATTGATGCCCATCCGATTTAGCCTTGCCTATAGATGCTGATCCTGCGATTTGGGTATCTCTGATTTACGTCTGCCGTCGCTGGCCGCTCACTTAACCGACAATGCATAAATGATAGGAAAACTGAGCGGGACTTTTACCCAGCGGTCCTCGACTTCTTCTAGTGCGGGACGTGCGCCGCAAAATCGTATGCTCCAGCGCCGCGCCCTTTCTTGGCTCAAATGTTTGCACAATCGACGATCCTGGGCTTTTTCTCCCACCAGGCATCGGCTACCGGATTGAAACACATCCTCTTTGTTCAGCATGAATGGTTCCTCTCCTCGCTAGCTCGACTTTTGAAACAAGTTTCCCCAGCGCTTCATGATCTGCTGCCGGTATTCCGCGCTCACGCTGCTCACGGGAGGAAACTCATCCTTGCCTGCGAAAGGTCGGCAGGCGTCGATGATCTGACACGAGCTCGTCATGTCGCCCGCCGCCTTCTGCGCGCCGCTGACGGTCGGGTTCAGATCACTGGCGGGCACGTTGACGATTTCCGACTGCCGCTTGGGGTCCCAACGGGAAGCCACCGCCCACAACACTTCTTCGATGTTGGTGATGTCGATATCGTCATCGACCACAATAATCAGGCGCGTGTCGCGTCCACCGTCGCGCGTCGCAAGTACGCCGTGGGCTGCCTGGTGCGCGTGACCCGCATAGCGTTGACGAATTGCCACGACCACGATAAATCGGCCCTGGCGGGGAAACCACACGCCTTGAATATCGGGAATGCCGCCGCGCTCCATCGACGACCAGATGTTCGCGGCGCGGATGTACATGTGGATATCCTCGTTCAGATAAGGCTTGAGCGGCGGCTCCCCGGTGATGATCGGATCATCGCGATGATAGACGGTCGCGATTTTCACTACCGGCCGATCCATGGTTCCCGACGCATAGTAGCCTGGCCACTCTCCGAAAGGACCTTCGGGATGCGAGACTCGCTCGGGCGGCGGCGAAAATCCTTCGAGGACCAATTCCGCATTGGCAGGCATCGGCAAGCCCGTCGCTTTCGCTTTCGCGATCGGCATGGGCGCGCCGAGTAAGCCGCCCAAAAATTCGTATTCGCTCATGCCCCACGGAATACCGACAGCGCTGGCGAGCAGAGTCGACGGTGGCACACCGCAGGCGATTAGGAACGGACAATCTTTCCCCTGGCTCCAATACTTTTGCGCAATCAAGTTGCCGTGCTTGCCGGGTATGATCCACATTCCAACGGTTTTCTCGTCGTGTACCTGGACCCGATAGGTGCCAACGTTCACGTAGCCGCTTTCGGGATCGCGACAGATCACCGCGTCGAAGGTGCCGATGTATCGGCCGCCGTCTTTCTCATGCCAGAGCGGCGCGGGAAAGCTGCAAACGTCTACCGCAGCGCCTTTGTGAATGTTCTGCAGCACGGGCGCATTTTTTACCTCGACGGGAGGCTCGGGTTTTAACTCGGCCAGACGCTGCTTGATTTCCTGAAGCAGAGCGATGCCGCGCAAACTCGGCACAACGCCGAGCGCCAACGCTTGGCGTAGCGGCGAGAAAAGCACATTGCTCATCACGCGCCGCCCTCTGGCATACTCTGGGATATCGTCAAAGAGCAGCGCAGGAGTGAAATTTTGCTCGGCGAAAAGCTCCGTCAATGCGCCAATCTCGAGCTTCCAGTGGGCACCGGAAATTTCCCTGAGCTCGCCGGCCGATCTGACTTCATCGAGAAAAGTCCGGAGATCGAAAGCTGCTTCTATGTGCCGCTCCATGTTCGACTCGCCTGGCTCGTCGTCTCCCTGTCTCCTTATCTTGTCTACTCTTCGCCTTATCGCCCTCGCAGCGCTTGGGCTTCGGCGATGACGCTATTGTCGATCAGTCCTTTGAATATTCTTTCCCGCTCCTCAGGAGAACTCACCGGAATGCGATCGAAGACGATGGAGAGCATGCGGGCCTGGGTCGTCATCGGTTTGTTCAAATATTTTTCCGAATATTGCGCATAGTCGGCATCGAGATATTTTTCTTCCTTGATGCCGGTGAATCGGGCCAACGCTTTTTTACCAACGCGCGGATTCTTGAGGAAAAGATCGAGCCCGTCAAAATAGACGGCCATGAACCGCCTGGCGAGATCGCGCTTGTCGCGCAAGAATTCTTTGGTTGTCACCGTCACACCTTGTGGGAAAGTGACATCGAGAGCGCCGAGATCCAAAAGTTCGCGGTAGCCCATCTCCTTGCCGCGAAACGCGTAAACCGAGAGGAGCATCGCGCCATCGAGCTTGCCGCTCGTAAGGCTCGCCATGATCTCGGGCATGCCGCCTGCCTGAACCGGGTGATGTTATCCCGTTTCGGATCTAGGCCGACGTGTTGAAGTCCGTATCGGAGCGAGATATCCAGACTTCCGCCGAACCGGGACACACCGAGAATCTTGCCGCGCAGGTCCTGCGGGGTTTTGATCTCCGGTCTGGTGTAAAGCGAAAAGGTAAACTTATCCAATTGCGTGCCGATGACGGCTAAGCTCCGCGCGCCTTGATGATAAGCGCGTACGGCGGCTTCGCCGCTGAGTGTTGCGAAATCGACTTCGCGCGTCAAAACCGCCGGCAGGACGATGGACGAGGACGCGATATAGACGGAAATCAATTCGATACCGCGTTTCTCGAAAAGCTTTTCTTCGATGGCCGTTAAAAACCCTGCGTTGGTGGCGCTAAAAGACGAGAAAGCCAGGCGCACCACGTCGCCTGCGCGGCCGTTTGTTGGAGAGCCGACCAGCTCCACGACCAAGAGAAATACCGCCCATAACAACCGCAATCGTGTTCGTAGCATAATCGTTGACTTCCCGAAGACCCTGGGCGTCTCAAGCCCCAAGCCTGTAGAACCTCCGGGCGTTGCCGCTCAATACCGCTTCTTTGTCGGCCACGCTCAAATCGTTGCGCGCCAGCAATTGATCGATTTCCCCGCGACATTTCTCGGCATTGAAAACTTCGTGGGGAAAATCGCTGCCGAAAACAAACGCGTCGGCGCCCGCTTTCTGAACGGCAAACCCAAGACCGTCGTCATCGACATCAAAGCCGACAAACATTCGCCCCTCGCGCATTTGGCGCCTGAGGTAATCGCTGGCCTTCTCGCCTTCTTTCGGACCGCCGACGAGATCTCCCTCCAAGTCGACCTGCAGATGACCCCGATGATAGGAGCGGTCGAGGCGATCCAGGAAAAATGGTACCCAGGTCGAACCAGCCTCGAGGAATGCCACACGCAGCTTTGGGAAGCGCTCGAATATACCGTGGGCCAGCATGCCGGCCGCCTGTATGGCAATCCCGAACGGGTGCCCAAGCGCATGTACCGGATAGTAAGTGCTAAAGCCGTCCATGCCGAGGTGATGAAGCGAGCCCACATGGACCGCGAGAGAAGATCCGAGCTTCTCAGCCTCCGCATAGAGCGGCCAATAAACTTTTGCGCCGAGATGATTTTTGATGCCTTCGCCGTTTGACGGCAGCATCCCGCCGAGCATGCCCAGCTCCTTGACGGCGCGGTGCAGCTCTAGAGCGGCTGCCTCGACGTCCTGAATGGGCAGCAAAGCCATACCTTTGAGGCGGGAATTTTTGCTAGTGAATTTTTCATGGAGCCAATTGTTGTAAGCGCGGCACGCGGCGATCGCCCAGTGTTCGGAGACGAACCTGCCCACTGCAAGACCGAAGGTCGGATAGAGCACGCTGCACGAGATGCCGGTATCGTCGAGAAAGCGCACCCACTCCTGTGGTCCGGGATTTTCCAATCCAGCGCGGTTTGCGCCCGGGCGCAGATAGTGAAAATGCAGGTGATCTAATACTGGAAAAACCTGCGACGAACGATTGCCCGCGGGCATGTATCTCGCGATCTCGTCCTGCCCAGCGCCGTCATTGACATGTCCATCAGCGTCGATGATCTCCATATCGCTTTCCCCCAGCCGAGCAGTTTTGCATTTCGACTACTGCGAGCGGTACTTAGGCCCGAATTCCGACGTTGCGATTAGAAGGCAACCGGGCAGTAATCCTTCCGTCGCGAACGCTTGCCCTACGTGATTGCGAATCCCAAATCTCAATTGGCAGATCATCAGAGATATGAAATTTGCGATCTGCGATTTTAAATTTCGCGCCTCATTGCGCGCTCCTGGTTTGAGTGCGGAATCAAAAATTACGCGTGGGCGATGGACCCGGCGCCTGCGGTCTCGGGCCTCGGACCGACGGAGATCGGGCCTGGTTGATACAGCGGCTGGATGATCTCGGAGGCGTCCACATCAAGCTTGTAAAGCTCGATGGCATTGTCCATTAAGATCTTTTTTCGCTCGTCCACCGATTCCACATCCTGGAGCGAGCGCGTGCGGCACCAGATTGACTTGGGCCAGGTCGTCGTGCCGTGGGGATAGTCGGTAGAGTACATGATTTTGTCGACGCCGATCTCATCACGGCTTCGGATGCCGTGGCGCTCATGCCAGAAGGTGCTCCACATATTGGTGCGGAAAATTTCACTGGGCTTCCTCGTGAGAGTGGTGCTTTGGGCCACTTTACGTTCCTCAAACTCATGATCGAGCTCTTCCAAAAGATAGGGCAGCCAGCCGACGCCGCTCTCCACGCTGATTGCCTTGAGTTTGGGAAACCGTTCGAACACGCCCGAATACAAAATATTGGAAACGATCTCCATGTGGCTAACGAACGTCATAGAAACCTGCAGAGCGGTCCTCGCTCCATCTTGCAGCGATGCCCATGCCGGCAAAGCCGGCAGCGCGGTCGAATGCAAACAGAGCGGGACATCGAGATCGCAGCACGCCTCGAAGACGGGATACCAGTAGGGATCGTTGAAATGTTTCAGCCCCAGAACGTGTGGCGCACCGTGCCAGACCAACGCTTTGTGGCCGCGTTTCACCGCTCGGTAGATTTCAGCGACGCACAATTTCACATCCCACATGGGCGTCACGCACTGAGCGATGAAGCGCGGCGAGTAATCTTGCCACTCTTCGATGAGCCAGTCGTTGTAAGCTCGAATACAAGCCAAACGAAACTCTTCACTGCCCTCTTTCTGAAAATTCTGATTGGTGATGCCAATGATGTTGGGGAAGAGCACCGAAGCATCCAGCTGCTCTTCGTCAAGTATCTTCAGACGCTCGGAAGCGACGTATGTGGAACGAGGAACGTCGTCCCAGGTTCGCACCTTTGCTTTTACGCCGGCGATGCGCGCGAGACCACCAAATCCTTGCGCATTCCCGCCCAAGGCCCAGGTCTGACTCCCTTCGGGCAGTTCGACGATGTGCGGAATATCATCGCCGAATTTCGCCTTGGACATTCTGTTGGTCCAAACATCGGCGGCTTCTTGAACATGATCATCAGCCGAGATGACGCCATACTTCATCTGTAGGGTTGCCATAGGACCTCCCGCCTTGTCGACGAGTAAAACATGCCGCGCTTCGAGGCAGCGTCTCCACTCGATGTTACTGTTCCATCCAGGTACGCCACAGGCCGCCTTTGGCGTAAGTATATTCCTGCCCCGGGCCGCGCGACCAGTTCTTCACTTTGTCGCGCCAAACAAAGTTGCGATCGTTAGCCCAGCCGATCACGTAATAGGCCACATCATCGACAAAGTACTTCTGCGCAAGTTTGTTCCAGGTCGCCAGGCGCTTGGCGCGGTCGGGCTCTTCCATGTACTGGCGTATCAGGTTTTCATACTCGGGCGTGCAAATTCTAGAGACGTTGCCGACACCTGGCTTGCCTCCGGAACAGGAGATGTATTGCTCGTTGGCTACCAATGGCTCGCCGACACCGCCGGCGCCGTACACCGAAACGTTAAGCTCACCGGCGACCGTCTTCTGAATCAGGTCGGCTCCCGCTAGGTTCTGGATGCTGAGTTTGATCCCGGCCTCCCCCGCCTGGCGAACGATCGCCTCGGCCCAGGGGTCATCTTGACCTTGGGTGGATCCCAAGGTGATTGGCTTGCCTGAGTAACCGGCTTCCTTCAACAGACGCTTTGCCTCGTCGATGTTCCGCTTCCACTGGAAGCTTTTGCTAGTCTCCCAGTCGGTGCCTGCCGGGGCCCAGGTGAGCATGGGAATGCCGACCCCGAAGGTGGCTTCCTTCATGATCGCATCTTTGTCCAAGGACAGGGCGATTGCCTTGCGCACTCGTACGTCGGAGGTCGGCGCTAACTGCGTATTCAACACCAGCTGTTTGATTCCGGCCATGCCGATGGAGACAAATTGTAATCCCTTTAGCTGGCCGCTCTTGATGCGCTGAACGAAAGACGGACCCAAGCGCTCTGCAACATCGATGTCACCTGCCTGAATGGCAGCGGCCCGCGACGTAGACTCGATGATGACGCGGAAGCGGACGCCATCAAGATAGGGCGCGCCTCCCCAATAGTTTCCATTACGCACGACTTCATATTCTTGTCCGGGGATCCATGCTTTGAACTTGAAGGGCCCGGTGCCCGGCGGCGGGCTGCTGCCAACCATCTTTAATTGGCCGGGCGCCATCGACTCCTTGGGAGCAATGTGCAAGGTTTGTGTGTCGGCGAGAAGCTCGGGCAGCAAACCGCGGGGACCAGGGGAAATAAACTTCACCGTGTACTGGTCCAAAGCAACAGCATCACGAACATTGCTCGCTAACTGTCCCTGACCAGCTGCGCCGTTGGTCGGGTCCATAATGTGCTTCGCCGACCAGACCACGTCGTTTGCGGTCAGATCCTTCCCATCGTGGAACTTCACTCCTTGGCGAATCTTGAACGTCCACTCAGTAGAATTTGCATTGTGCGACCAACTTTCCGCGAGCCAGGGATGAATCTCACCCTTCTGGTCGAACATGACGAGTGGCTCGTAAACGTTGTCCTTCACGTACTGGCTTATCGAGGTATAGGCAACAAACGGAATCGGCGTACCGATGTCTTTCACGATACCAAACTTGAGGATTCCGCCGATGCGTGGCTTACCGGGTGCTGGAGACTGTATCGTTGGAGCAGCGGCTGGCCGCGCTTCGGAACCGAAGAACGATAAAATCAACGCCGCGAAAAACAATCCGCGAAGCATTTTCAAGCAATTCCAGTTTTTCATCGCGCTCCGTCCTCCTGTTTTGTCTTGATTGCGTAACACCGCAGTGAGACAGGTGTCAAGTTTTCATTCCAGGTTGTGTTTTTTACCTTACGGCTTGTCATGGTTGGGCTCCCGTTATACGATCCAGCCGCTTTCCGATGGGCCGATCTAAAATGCTCAAGCCCTCTCTCGCAAGATTCTTCAAGCGCTAGGAGGTTTCGGCGATGCTCATGCGATACGCCACCATGCGTCTTGCGCAATTGATACCGATGGTCCTGGTGGTCACCATGGTTGTTTTTTTCATCATGATGATCGTTCCAGGCGACCCGGTGATGGTCATGCTAGGCGCCGTAGACGGTGCGCAAGTTTCTCGAGAAGTCTATGACGCGATGCGTCTCCAGTTAGGATTGGACAAACCTCTCATCGTGCAATACCTGAATTGGCTGTCTAAAGTGCTGCAGGGAGACCTCGGCACCTCGATCACCTTCCGGACATCGGCGTTGGAAGTAATTTTTCTGCGTCTCGTTCCGACCATGTACCTCATGATCGGTGGCCTGATCGTAGCCGTCATCATCGCTGTTCCTGCGGGCGTTCTGGCAGCGATTCATAACAACACCAAATGGGATCATTTGGCCACGGGATTTGTCGTTCTCGGCATTTCGGTGCCGACTTTTTGGTTGGCTTTGGTTACGATTCTGATTTTTGCCGTGTACCTTGGCTGGCTTCCATCGATTGGCTATACGCGCCCGCAAGATGACTTCATCGAGTTCTTGAAACACATCGCCTTGCCGATGAGCGTCGTCGCCTTGAACATCGCCGCCACGGTGCTGCGATTCCAGCGCCAAGATTTCCTCGAGCAGATGCATCAGGATTACGTTCGCACCGCTCGAGCCAAGGGTTTGAGCGAGCGGCTGGTCCTGTGGAAACACGTGCTGCGCAATTCATTGATGACGACGGTTACCGTGGTGGGTCTGCAGATGGCTTATCTCAGCGGTCTAATCACGATCGTTGAGTCTGTTTTCAATTACCCCGGCATCGGCTATTTGCTACTGAACTCAATCCGCACCCGGGATTTCATCGTCGTCCAAGGCGTAGTCTTATTCATGGTTTTCCTCGTCATCATCGTGAACCTGCTGGTCGATATTTTCTATACAGTGCTAGACCCCCGGATCCGCTATCAGTAAAAAAACGGAGGCAGGAGCGTAAATGGAAGCGCGCGCCGGCTATGACGCCTCAGTCTTTCAACCGCTCACTGAGCGCCCATCAAGTGTGACGCGCAAGATCATCGCGTTCCTTGGCAGCGACCAGCGTCTTATGGTGGGCGGAATTCTGCTCATTCTCTACGTTGTCATCGGGCTGGTCGGGCCGAGCATATCTCCCTATGATTTGAATGCTCCTGACCTTGCCGTGCGAATGCAAGCTCCAAGTTCGACCCATTGGCTCGGAACGGACCGTATTGGCAGGGACGTTCTCACCCGGATCATCGCCGGCTCTCGGGTTAGCCTGCAAGTGGCGGCGGGAGCTGTTTTGATGGCGCTTCTGCTGGGCGCGCCGCTCGGCGCTTTTGGCAGTTATATCGGTGGCACCATCGATGCGCTGGTTCAGCGAGTGATGGAAGGGATCATGTCCTTCCCCGCGCTGGTGCTTGCTCTCGCGCTGGTGGCGTTGGCCGGGCCCAGCGTCATCATGCTGTGGTTCGCCATTGCCTTCAGTTCCATTCCCCGTTATGCGCGCCTGATCCGAAGCGGAGTGCTGACGCAGAAAGAGCGGGAGTACGTGGATGCGGCGCGTGCCCTGGGACAAAGCCCCATGCGCATCTTGGTGAAGCAGATTTTACCGAACATCATGGCACCGATTGCGGTGCAATTGACGCTCGACTTTGCTCGGGCCATCAGTGTGGAAGCGTCCCTCAGCTATCTCGGGCTCGGTTTGTCTGTACCCTACATCAGTTGGGGCACAATGATTCGGGATGCGCAAGATTTTTTAGAGGTGGCACCTTGGCTGGCGATTTTCCCAGGACTCGCGTTGGTGGGCGTCATCTTGGCCTTCACCATTGTTGGTGACGCGCTGCGCGATCGCATGGATCCGCGCATGCGCAGAAGCCTCAGTCGGCGATTGGTGTAGCCATCGTTTATATTCACGTTTCAAAAATTTCGACGAGGAGGAATCATGGCCATTGAAGCAATCGATCATTGGGTCCTCGTGGTCAAGGACTTGGAGGAAACCTTTGCTTTTTACCGAAAGCTCGGACTTGACGCAGGGTGG
Source organism: Binatia bacterium (assembly GCA_036558765.1). Classification (GTDB taxonomy): domain Bacteria; phylum Desulfobacterota; class Binatia; order UBA9968; family UBA9968; genus DP-20. Next base: position 9,537 of record DATBEY010000335.1, read on the forward strand.
CAGGAGCGTCCCGGCGGAAGAGGAACACGACCGATCATCCGCATCAACGACAAGCAGAAATTGAACCTTTACGTCGCAGATCGGTATGAGGTTGAAAGTCCCACTTTCGCCCCCGGTTACGGAACGGGATCAGCGGACTTCTGCCTGCGCTGGGAAGGAACCGTCGACGAGGCACAGGAATTTTTAAAGCAGGCCGGAATCCCCGTGCTCCATGAGCCTGTCGCTCGCTCAGGCGCTCAAGGCCCTGGAACAAGCCTTTACGTGCGCGACCCCGATGGCAATTTGATCGAGCTGTTAACCTACGGAGACCCGAAATACCAATAGACCCGTGAACCTGATCAGCGCTTCAGATATTTTGGCATCGCCTGTGATAAGCATCGAGCGGGCACAAATTTATTCAAGGTAAGTAACTAATGAAAATCGGAAAAGTCACAAATATCGAGACGACGACTTTGGAAATGCCGTACACCAAGCCGCTGGTCACGGCGACGAACAATTTCACGGTGGCCCGCGGCATCCTCGTAAAGGTGATCACCGAAGGCGGCATCGAGGGATACGGCTATTCGGATCTTTTCCCGCGCACCGGCGAAACACCCCAGACGGCGCAGCATGTCATCGATGCTGTTCTGAAGGCAAAGGTGGTCGGCAAGGAATTGGAGGATCTCCCACGAATCCGCTCCGAGATCGATCACGTGCTCACGGGAAATCCGCGCGCGAAAGCGGCTTTGGACTCGGCGATGTACGATGCGCTGGCGCATGCCTATCACATGCCGCTGTTTGTCATGCTCGGAGGAAAATTTCGAAGCGAGATCAGAGTCATCAAAATGGTGAGCGTCGGCCAACCCGAAGCGATGGCGGAGGAGGCGAAGCAGCTCGCACGCGAGGGATTGTCGCTCAAGCTCAAGGTTAGCGGCAAAATAGAGAAGGATCTTTCGCGGGTCGCCGCGGTGCGTAACGCTGTCGGCGACGACACCTTCATCAAAATCGA
>DATBEY010000336.1:0-7396 GCA_036558765.1 Binatia bacterium
CCTTCGCCGCGCCGAGGCGAATGCGGAGTATTCTTGGGCAGGAGAAAAATATCGCCGGGCTGGAGCACTGCGATATCCTGCTTGTTATCCTTGAGATAATGGAGCTTGAGCTCACCTTCGAGCTGGTAAAAGATTTCGTCGCCCGGATTGATGTGAAAATCCTTGCGGCGATTGGGTCCGCGCGTCACGAACGCGATGAAGTCCGAATCGCGCCAGATCACTCGGCGCTGGCCCCAGTCGGCGCGGTTCTCATCGATCCATTTCTGCAAATTGAATCTTTGTAAATGTGGAAACATAGAGCCTCCGTCCATCAGCGGCACTATAGAATTGCGTGAGCGAGCGAATCAAGCTAAATCGATCAAATGTTATCGGTACGTGAAAAACGGTTGACGCTGAGAGTCGGGCGCGTCGGTGTCATTTCGGACACGCACGGGTTAGTTCGTCCCGAGGCGATCCAGGCGCTGAAAGGGTCGGAGCTGATCCTCCATGCCGGCGATATCGGCAAACCCGAGGTCCTCACGTCGCTAGCAGGCGTTGCTCCCGTGATCGCGATCCGCGGCAATAACGACCACGGCGCTTGGGCAAAAAAGCTGCCCGACATTCTAAGGCTCCGAGTGAACGGTTGCGGCGTTTACATCATTCACAACGTTAACGAGCTGGAAGTCGATCCTGCGGCGGAGGGTTTTCGCGCGGTCATCAGCGGTCACTCGCATAAGCCAAGTATTACAAACCTGGACGGGGTGATGTTTCTTAATCCCGGCAGCGCCGGGCCACGGCGGTTCAAGCTGCCGGTGGTCATGGCGCGGCTCGCCATTCAGAAGCGTAAACTCCATGCAGCGATCGTAGAATTGAAAATTTAATGCTTCGGCTGATGTGCGCTACTAGCGATGCGATCAAGGAAAGATTCTTCGTTCCCGCTCGGGATGGCAACCAGACCAGTGAACGGTGACCTCGAAGCTTCCGCCATAGATGTTTTTCTTGACTTTCCTTTAGCCACGCGCTATCAAAAACCATTCACCTTTTAATTCGATCCTGTGAGATCGAAAAAGGGTAATATGATCGAAATCTTTCTACAGATAGGTTCCACGCGAAGGCCCTCTCGATAGCCCGAGAGGGTTTTTTTATGGCCGAAGAAAAGCGCGTTGTGCTCGAACGGACTGAGCTGGGCAAGGCGGTCACGCGCATGGCCCACGAGATCGTCGAGAAGTGTGTCGTGCCGAGCGATCTGGTTTTAATCGGAATTCGCTCGCGCGGCGTCCATCTGGCACGGCGGCTGGCTCGCAAGATAACTGAGATTTGTCAGATCAATCTCCCGGTTGGCATTATGGATGTGACTCCTTATCGAGATGACCGGAGCCGGCCGGAAAATGCTTCTGCGCTCGGCGCACTGGAAGCGTCTGTCGCGGTTGACGAAAAAACCGTGGTCTTGATCGACGACGTGATTTTTCGCGGCCGCACGATTCGCGCTGCGATGGACGCCGTTGAGCGCCTCGGCCAGCCGAAGCGTATCCTGGTGGCGGCACTTATCGATCGGGGCGCTCGCGAACTGCCGATTCGGGCGGACATCGTCGGCAAAAATCTCAGCGCTGCGGAAAACGAGAGAATTAATGTGTTGCTTGAGGAATTGGACGGGCTCGATCAAGTAACACTGGCAGGCTGGAAACCTTGAGCAAATCTATGCGCCATCTTATTTCCATCGCCGATTTGACCAACGACGAGATCGAGGAGATCTTCGCTCTCGCCGATCGTGCGCAGGAGCTGCGCAAAGAGAGACCCGCAACCGGGCACATCATGGCGACGCTTTTTTATGAGCCAAGCACGCGCACGCGGCTCTCCTTCGAATCGGCCATGCAGCGACTGGGCGGTTCCGTCATCAGCTGTTCGGATATGAAATCTTCCTCCACAGCCAAGGGAGAAACCATCGCCGATACTGCGAAAGTCGTTTCCAGCTATGCCGATGTCCTGGTGGTCCGACATCATTGGGATGGTGCGGTGCAAGCGATGGCGGAACATGCGGACGTGCCGGTCATCAATGCGGGGGATGGCGCCCATGAGCATCCCACACAGACTTTGTGCGATCTCTACACTTTGCGCAAAGAAAAAGGCGCGCTGAAAGGGCTTACGGTGGTGGTATGCGGCGATCTAAGAAATGGCCGCACGATTCATTCTCTGGTGTTTGCTTTAGCCCGTTTCGGCGCCAATGTCGTGACCCTTGCGGCGAACGGCATGGCATTGCCGCACTACGTGATCGAGAGACTCGAACGGGAATACGGTTACGGTTTGGCACCGGTTGCCGCCAATGATCTGAGCGCCGTCGTGACCGAAACCGACGCGCTCTATCTGACGCCTAAGCAGCCGCATCAACTCGCGCTCTTTACCCAAGTCGATGAAGTGATTCAGGCGCGCCTGAGCAGTATGGCAACGGGACTGCGGTATGACGCATTTTACATGACGCGCAAGCAGAAAGAGCGCATGAAAGATGGCGCGAGCGGCAGCTATCCAAGCATCGGCGCGGATTTTTTACGTGAACAGCGGTTTCAGGATACGGTGGTGATGCATCCTTTGCCGCGGGTCGACGAGTTATCCCCTGAAGTCGACAAGGATCGCCGCGGCATCTATTTCAAACAAGCGGCTTATGGCGTGCCAGTGCGGATGGCGTTGCTCAAATTTTTATTCGACCGCCGCGAAAAACTGACCGGCGCCCAAAAGCACCGATCGGTCGTTTACGAGAGTCCCGAGGCAATTGGCCCGCAATGCCGCAATCCGAACTGTGTGACCTTGAATGAATCCATATCGACACGGCGAAAATTCCAGATTCTTTCACCCGAGGAAGGTAGTGCCTGGGTCATTGCTTGTCTTTACTGCGATCATCGCAGCAAGGTGCAATACATCGGCAATGCCAAGTCGAAGCGCTATTCGTCCTTCGATCCGGGTCTCGTAAGATCGCTCCGTGAATGGTTGAAGACGGGCGAATTGGCGATCTTCGACACCATCAAAGAGGCCGAAGAGCTCGGTTACGAGCCGATCAAAAGCGGCCCGCAACGGATTTTGCTGAACGAATCAGAAATTAACCAGGCGCTCGTCGATATCGCCCGACAGATTCTTCGCGATTGCCAAAATCCGGATCGTTTGTTGATTTTAGGAGTGCGCAGCGTGGGCTCGCAATTGGCGCAGCGTCTGGCGCAAGAAATCGAAAAGCAACGCCAGCGGCGTCCGGAATCGGGTGAAATCGAGATTTTCGGCGCCGGCGAAGAGCTGCGCAGGGTCTCGCCCGCGGACCCCGACGCCGGGCCGCTCAATCTCAAAGATCGCGAGGTGATTCTTGTCGACGATGTGCTCTATACCGGAAGAACCGTCAAGAGCGCGCTCAGCATCATCTTTCGCTCCGGCCGGCCGCAGTCCGTGCGTTTGGCGGTCTTAATCGATCGTGGGCATCGTGAAGTTCCGGTGCGCCCCAATTATGTGGGCAAGAATATTCCCACTGCGGAAAACGAGAGGGTGCGGGTCAAGCTTCGTGGTTTCGATCAGGAAAATCGCGATCAGGCTGTGCTGTATTCCATGGATCATGCTGCGGGAGCAACAGCGCCACTGCCGGCCCGCGAAGGGACAGCCGCATCGCGGTAGAATATGAAAGCGATTTTGGCATTGGCCGACGGACGAATTTTCGAGGGCACCGGTTTCGGGGCGGAAGGCGAAGCGGTCGGCGAAGTGGTTTTCAATACCAGCATGACCGGGTATCAGGAGATTCTCACCGATCCGTCGTACGAAGGTCAGATCGTCGCGATGACCTATCCGGAAATCGGCAATGTCGGCGTCAATCCGGAAGATGTGGAGTCGCGCCGGCCCTTCGTGCGCGGCTTTATCGTGAAGAATTATACGCCCCAGCCGAGCAACTGGCGATCAGCCCAGGCGCTGCACGAATATATGAAAGCGAACCGCATCGTCGGTATCGAAGGGATCGATACCCGGGCCTTGGTGCGCCATTTGCGGGATCAAGGTGCGCAGCAAGCGATTATTTCGACGGTAAGCGACAATGCCGATCAACTCGTCGCCAAAGCCAAAGCCTCACCCGGGCTGGTGGGAGTCGACCTCGTGCGGGAGGTCTCCTGCGCTGAGCCATACCACTGGGACGAAGGCAGATGGCAGCTTAACGGCGGCTACAGACGGCACCAACCGGCAGCGCTGGCGGGAACGCGCACGACTGAGGGTCGCGTTGATGCACCAATGTTTTCGGTGGTCGCGTACGATTTCGGCATCAAGTACAACATCCTGCGCAATTTGGTCGAGGCTGGGTGCCGCCTGAGGGTGGTTCCGGCGGCGACGCCCGCAGAGGATGTGCTGGCGCTCAACCCGGATGGAATCTTTTTGTCCAACGGCCCCGGTGATCCCGATGCGGTGCCGTACGCCAAAGAAAATGTACGAAAACTGATCGGCAAAAAACCGATTTTCGGTATTTGTCTCGGCCATCAAATCATGGGACTCGCCCTCGGCGGCAAAACTTACAAGCTCAAATTTGGCCATCATGGCGGCAATCAACCCGTCATGGATCTCACCACGCGCAAAGTGGAGATCACCGCCCAGAATCACGGTTTTGCCGTGGACGCCGATTCCCTCAAGGGCGCTGTGGAAGTGACGCATCTGAATCTGAACGACAACACGGTTGAGGGATTGGCGCACCGCGAGCTGCCGATCTTTTCCGTGCAGTATCATCCGGAGTCCTCACCGGGGCCGCACGATGCCGACTATCTGTTCAAACGCTTTACCGATCTGATGGAAAAACATCGCGGCAAGTAGGCGCATGCCCAAACGAAGCGATCTGAAATCGATTCTGCTCATCGGCGCCGGCCCGATCGTCATCGGTCAAGCTTGCGAGTTCGACTATTCGGGTACGCAGGCGCTGAAGGCGCTCAAGGAAGAGGGTTATCGGGTAATCCTCGTTAACTCCAATCCGGCGACGATCATGACTGATCCCGGATTCGCCGACCGCACGTATATCGAGCCGATCACCCCGGACATTGTCGAAAAGATCATTGCCAAAGAAAAACCCGATGCCATTCTTCCGACTCTGGGCGGCCAAACGGCGCTGAATCTCGCCATCGATCTCGCGGATAAGGGCATCCTCGAGCACTACGGCGTCGAAATGATCGGCGCAAAGATCGGCTCGATCAAAAAAGCCGAAGATCGCGATCTCTTCAAGCGCGCAATGCGCCGCATCGGACTCGATCTGCCGCGTAGCGGCTATGCGCGGAACATGCGCGACGCCCTGCGGATTCAAAAACGGCTCAATTTTCCCGTGATCATTCGCGCCTCACGAACTTTGGGAGGCAGCGGCGGAAACTTTGCCTACGGTCCGGACGAATTCAAAGAAGTTGTACAAGCGGGCTTGAGCATCTCGCCCGTGCATGAAGTCTTGATCGAAGAGTCGGTGCTGGGCTGGAAGGAATTCGAGCTCGAAGTGATGCGCGATCACAAAGACAACGTGGTGATCATCTGCTCGATTGAAAACTTCGATCCGATGGGCGTTCATACCGGCGATTCGATCACGGTCGCACCCGCGCAGACCTTGACCGACAAAGAATATCAGGTCATGCGCGATGCCGCGCTGCGGGTGATCCGCGAAATCGGCGTCGATACGGGCGGATCGAACATTCAGTTCGCGGTCAATCCAACGGACGGACGCATGGTGGTGATCGAAATGAATCCGCGCGTGTCGCGCAGCTCGGCGCTAGCGAGCAAGGCCACCGGCTTTCCCATTGCGAAGATCGCAGCAAAATTAGCGATCGGCTACACTCTGGACGAAATCCGCAACGACATTACGCGCGAAACACCGGCCTGTTTCGAGCCCACGATTGACTACGTGGTGGTAAAAATTCCGCGCTTCACGTTTGAAAAATTTCCCCAGGCGAAGGATTTGCTCACGCCGCAAATGAAATCCGTGGGCGAAGCGATGGCCATCGGCAGAACTTTCAAGGAAGCTTTGCAAAAAGCGATGCGCTCGCTCGAAACCGGCTCTTTTGGTTTCGAGTCAAAAGTCGATCTTTCGGCGGCGCAGCGCTCGGAATCTTTGGAAATCGTTCGCACCAAGCTTCGGGAACCGAATGCGCAGCGGCTTTGGTATTTGGGTGACGCCTATCGGCTCGGCATGGGCACGGAGGAAATTTATCGGCTCTCGGCGATCGATCCGTGGTTTTTGGAAAAAATTCGCCAGCTCATCGCCTGCGAGAAAGACATTGCCCGCACGGGATCACTCAGCGGCAGTAATGCGACAGTTTTGCGCCAGTGGAAGCAGATGGGCTTCGCCGATGCACGCATCGCGACCCTGATCGCTTCCACCGAAGCCGAAGTTCGCGCGGCACGGAAAACCAGCGGCGTTGCGGCGGTGTTCAATGCCGTCGATACTTGTGGCGCCGAATTCCGCGCCTTTACGCCTTACCTGTATTCCACTTACGAAGGAGAAGACGAAGCGAAACCCAGCAACCGTAAAAAGATCATGATCCTCGGCGGCGGCCCCAACCGTATCGGCCAAGGAATCGAATTCGATTACTGCTGCGTGCATGCCGCATTCGCCCTCAAAGAGGCGGGGTTCGAGACCATCATGGTGAATTGCAATCCGGAGACCGTCAGCACCGACTACGACACGTCAGATAAATTGTTTTTCGAGCCGCTGACGATGGAAGAAGTGATGAACATCGTCGATCGGGAAAAACCGGACGGCGTCATCGTTCAATTCGGCGGTCAAACTCCGCTAAAGCTGGCCTTGCCGCTGGAGCGGGCCGGCGTTCCGATCATCGGGACGTCCCCTGACAGCATCGATCTCGCAGAGGATCGCGAGCGTTTCGCGCAGCTGTTAAAACAGCTCGACATCCAGCAGCCAGACAACGGCATTGCGCGGTCGTACGCGGAGGCTTTTAAAATCGCCGCGGGACTCGGTTATCCGGTGCTGGTGCGCCCCTCGTATGTGCTCGGCGGACGGGCGATGCAGATCGTCTATGACGACGAAACGTTGAAGGATTACATGACCTATGCCGTTTCCGCATCGCCGGAGCATCCGGTTCTGATCGACAAGTTTCTGGACGATGCGATCGAAATCGATGTGGACGCTCTGGGCGATGGCGAGCAGGTCGTGATCGGCGGCATCATGGAGCACATCGAGCGCGCCGGCGTGCATTCCGGCGATAGCGCCTGCAGTTTGCCGCCGAAGTCCATCAGCCGCGAAGTCCAAGATGAGATTCGCCTACATACCGTGGCTTTGGCCACCGCGCTCAATGTGCGCGGTCTGATGAACGTCCAATTTGCAGTGCAGGGGACGAGAGTCTACGTCCTCGAGGTGAACCCCCGAGCGTCACGGACAGTGCCGTTCGTGAGCAAAGCGATTGGCGTGCCGCTGGCGAAGATC
>DATBEY010000337.1:0-6654 GCA_036558765.1 Binatia bacterium
GCCAAGAGTCCCTGCTCGTCGGCGTAACGAACCAATGTATTCAGCACTTTTTCGTTGCCTTTGATGCCAAATTTCCACGGGTCGGGACCGAGGACGGTTTGCTGCTCTTCCCAAACCTGACGATTCCAGGCGAAATTCGAATAGGTCGCATCGGCATCATCGCGCAGCGCCAGATTCTTCGCTTGCAAGCACGCGTCGAACATCGCGTGCGCCGCCGCGGGATATTTTTCCAGATAGGACGAGTGAAACGTGATTGCATGGCTGGTTGGGAAAATACCCGTGCGCCGGAAAAAATCCTGTTCAACGGCTTTCGAGTCGGCGAAGAGCCGGCGCCAGCCTTTCTCCTCGGGAAAATCGGGCACGATGATCGCGTCAAATTCGCCTTGAAGCATGCGCGCGGCCAATGAACCTTGTCCTGGCACCACGTCGATGCGAATCCCCGCGGGCAAAGACAAATTTAGCTTGGCCGGTCGCGTGCTGATCCAGTGAATATCCTGCGCCCTGACGTCGTATTCATCGCTGAGTATTCCGCGCACCCAGAGTCCACACGTATTCAGCCAGCCCGGAATGCCGACTTTTTTACCCTTCAGCTGCCCAGGTTCCCTGAGCGAAGAGTTCTCCGGCACAAAAATATAGGAATGGCGAAACTTGCGGTTGGGGAATACCGGAATCGCCATGTAGGGTCCGCCGCGACTCTTGAGCGCGCAATAATTCGCCAGAGAAAATTCGCCGGTATCGAACTTCCCCGACAAAAATTCATCATGACCTTCACCGTCGTTTTCGAACGGTATCGCCTCAAGCGCAAAGTCTTTCATCTTGATCCGGCCATCGCACAGCGGCCTGGCACGCAGATGGTAACCGGCGGCAAGCGACAATCTTGGTTTTTGACTATCGTTCATCGCAAACTCCTCAAAATTGAATAATCGACGATATCACCGATCGGCACGCCTTTCGCGCTGTCGCCGCGGCCGTACGGACCCTCAACGGCTTTTTTGATGGTCTCTTCGGGCATGATCATATCTTCGACCATGGCGTCGCGAATCTCGTTGTAAGAGTTTTCGGCAATTTTGTCGCTCACCTGAAAACTGCGCCGGATATAATCGACGGTCGCGGCGCGGTCGCGCTTGATCTGCCGAGATGACTCGAGCAGTGCTTTGAGACTGCCGCGAATCCGTTCGGGCCGGCTGCGCAATCTTTCACGGCTCGTGACCATGCCGTTGAACGGCGACTCGACGGCATCCGCGGTCCGCGCGAGAATTTTATATCCGCGCGCCGCCATGTCTCCGCTGAACGGCGGGCTCAAAGCCGCGCCGTCTAGAGAGCCTTGCTGCAGGCCGATCATGCTCACGATCGTGCTGCCGGTTTGAATGAACGTGACTTTTTTCACGTCGGCTCCCCCGTGCGCCAGCATCCATACCGCCGCATTGTGGCTCTCCGAGCCGATGCGCGACACGCCGACTTTTTTGCCTTCGAATTCTTTCGGCGATCGGATCGGCGCACCGCCAACCAGGAAAAATAACGGCGCTCGATAAAGCACGGCCAGCACCTTGAGCGGTGCGCCTTTCTGTGCCGCGTCGATCGCCGTGCCGACGCCGGACATGAAATCCAGCTCGCCCGATGCCACTCCGGCGACCTGTAGGTTGCTGCGCATCTGAATGATCTCGGCGCGCAAGCCTGCGCGCTCGAAGAAGCCTTGGTCCCGAGCAAAATAGTAAGGCATCAAGACTACGTTTCGCACCGAGACGGCGATCCTAACCGTGTCCTCGGCTTTGACCGATGATGCCGCGCTCAACGCCAAGACTGCCGCCAAAAGCAGCATGGAAAGCGCGCTCATTTGATTCCGCGCAGCAGGGTAAAATCGAACATTTCGGCGGTCGTCAACCGTTTGGGCATTTCGCCGCGCGCGAAAGAACCATCGAGATATTTTTGAATTTGCTCGTCGCGTAAAAACAGCGGCTCTACCATGACCCCCATGATGTCGTCGTATGATTCGTTCGCATTGGCTGCGCTGACTTTGAAATTTTTCTCGATGTACGACACCACTGCGGATTTTTCCTTCTTGATCGCGCCAATCACATCGCGCATCGAGCGCAACATGTTCTGCACCTGTTCAGTTTGGCGTTCGATTTTCTGGCGACTCGCCACCAGACCCAGCCATGGCGCATCCTGAAGCAGCGCACGACTGCGAGCGAGAATCTTGTACCCTTTTTCCGCCATGATTCCGGTGAAGGGCGGGCTCAGCACAGCGGCGTTCACCGAACTCTGCTGGAGCGCCGTCAAGCTCACGGTGGTGCTGCCGGTCTGTATAAATGTTACTTTTTTTGGATCGGCGCCGCCGTTTTCGATCATCAATGAGCCGTATCGGTGGCTTTCCGAACCGATGCGCGATACCGCCACGGTTTTGCCTTCCAGAGCCTTCACGCTGGCGAGGCTGGCCGGACTGACCAAAGAAAATAAGGGGGCGCGATAAAGCACCGCCAATGCTTTGACAGGCAATCCGTTGGCGATGGCCGCACCCGCCGGACCCACCGACGGAGTAAAGTCGATCTCGCCCGATGCCAACCCGGCGAGCTGCAGATCACTGCGCATCTGAATCAACTCCACGTTCAAACCATGCCGGTCGAAAATTTTTGTATCCTTGGCATAGTAGAATGGCAGAAAGACCACATTGCGGACGGATAAAGCCATCCGGACACGCTCCTGCGCAGCCGCATGTTCAAGAACAATTGTGTCAACGATAATTACGTTTAGAAGAAATAGAATTCCCGCTTTGAAAAAAGCGAAAACGGGGGGATTTCTTTTCTTATCAGCTATTGTCATTGTGGACTTTTAAACGCCTCCCTAGGCTTTACTTGCCCGCTCCGTCTCTTCCATGGCGGCGCGCAACATCATCCCATGCAAGTCCACCGAAGTCATGGCGCAGTACTCGATCCCATAAGTTGGCCGCTCATCGGCCATACCGGTTTCAAGTAAACGCTGCAACGCCATTCGATTGAAGCTCGCATGGCCCATGACTCCTTCCTCGTGTTCGGCCAAGTCAGCTTCCACGTGCGTTGCGAAATAAGTCGCCTTGTCTCGATCAAAGCCATAGTGTGTGGTCAACGCTTTATAGCATGCCGCTGACCAGTGGCCGATCTGTTCTTCCGTTGTCACCGCCCCGTACCACTCCGCCGCCGTCCCCTCGTAGACAATGCCGCGCATAAAGTCGATCTTGCCGCGAAATTCCGAGAGCATCGGCGTGGTGAACACCTCGTCCTCCGTCAAACCAAAGGCTTGCGCGGTCTGGAGCATGACAAGAAAATGGCCCGGTGGCTTCGGATGAATGAATTCATCGGCGATTTTCTCGCCGATCGGCCCCATCAAGTCGCGATTCACTTTCAAGAATGTGATGTTCCGGTGGTACGTGCACGCGGTGAGTGTGTTAATTTCGATCGTGTACGCTCCCCAATTCCGAAAAAAAGTCTGAAGGACTTTGAGCGGTAGCTTTCCCGCCATCAGTTGCTGCATGAACGGTTTTTGGTTGACTTTCGACTCCCAGCGATCGTGCACAAGCGAGTATAGCTGATCGACAATGCTTTTGGCCTCGGCGGCCGAGTATTTCTTTCCCCGATCAATTTTTATCGTCAAAATTCACCTCCGGCTCGCGAGACGCTCGCTGTGCGACCCACCGTATGACACCACCACGCCATTGCTCCATCGCTCCATTCACAGAAATCTATCCGGAGAAAACGCTGGTGACCGTTTCTCCGCGCCGCCGAGCAAGAGTTCAGCCGCCAACTCACCGACCGCTGAGCTGGTCGTCATGCCGTGACCGCCAAGACCGGCGATCCAGAAGAAATTTTTCACGTCCGGATCCCAGCCGATAACGAACCGGCCATCCGGGGTCAAGGTTCTGAACCCTGCCCAACCTCTGGCAATACTGACGGAAGAAAGCCCCGGCATGAATCGCCCGATCTTCTCCGCGAGCATTTCTTGGACCGATCCGTCGACCGGCGGATCGCCCGGAGCCAGCTCAGTTTGATCGCACGCGCAAAGGAGCAGACCTTCGCCTTCCGGGCGAAAATAAATATCATGCGTTGTATCCCAAACAAACGGCCAACTCGGATCGACCCAATCGAGGGGCGGTGAAACAAATAGATGCCGGCGGCACGGATGCAATGGAATTTCTCGTGCGCCTGCCATTTTCGCAACGACACCGGCCCACGCGCCAGCGGCGTTGATGACCGTGGTACCGCCGATCGTGTCGCCTTCAATGCTGATGGAAATGTCATTTGCGCTGGTCCGCAGCCCGAGAACTTTGCAGGCGTAACGAATGCGCGCGCCATTCCGGACCGCCGCCTTTAAATACCCGGAGAGCAAAGCGTGAATGTCGACGACTCCATCCGTTGCGCACCACGCGGCGCCCTCGAACTCCGCCCCCTGTAAAATCGGCACGCAACGCTTCGCTTGTTCTGGCGTCCACAACTCTACTTCGATCCCGACGCTCCGGCCAATGGCGGCATCATGCTGAAGTTTCTGCCACCCGGCACCGCTACCCAAAAGCAAAGAACCGTTCTGTTTAAATCCCACGGGTTGCGGCCAGTCATTCGGAAGCTGACGCAGAAATGCACCGCCTGCGCGCGTGAGCGCGGCCAGGTCGGGATCAGGGACACACTGCCGCATCATCGCGGCATTGCGGCCGGAAGAATGAAAACCGGGAATGCTTTCCTGCTCGAGCAAGAGCACACTGCGCGCGCCACGGCGGGTCAGGTGATAAGCGGTCGCGGCGCCGGCAAAACCTGCGCCGATAATGACGTAATCGTAATGTTCCATAACGTGCGAATCTAATCACTACTATATGAACTCGGAGAGAATTTCCAAAGCCCCGCCGCGGCGGGTTGTCACGCGCGGGAACCGTAAATTAGGGTTTGAAAGCCAGATCAACTGCGCTATAGTCAACTTCAAATGAGAATCCATCGCTACACTCAGTGGGATGGCACGCAAGAGGTTCTCTTCCCCACCACCGACGATTTGCTCAAGCATCTCTCCGATCACTTGCTCGAAGAAGAAGGCGTGCGGCGCGCGCTGCGGGATCTGATGCGCCGCGGATTTACGTCCGAGGATGGGCAACGCTCCGTCAAGGGCATGCGGGATTTCTTGCGAGAAGCCGACGAGAAACGCCGCGAGTTGCTCAACAAGTATTCTCCCGATTCTTTCAAGCTCACGCCCGAAGAGCAGAAAGCCCTGAGTGAGAAGCTCAACAGTCTGGCGGAAAAGCTCGAAAAATACCATGAGCAGATGCGCAATTTCATGGAGCGTATGTCCGGCAAGTTCGCCGACCGCATGGATGAGCTTAGCCAGAAAATGCAGGAGGCTTATCAGCGCTATCAAGAGCTGCGACAGCGGCTGCAAAATCAGATCGCCGAGCGCGGCATGCAGAAACAGTCGAACATGAGCGGACAGGATCCGCAGTCTCTGATGGATATGCTGGACCGCATGCAAAAACTCCTGGAGGATGAGAACTTTCTTAAAAATCTTCCCAGCATGATGGACGCCGCGGTCAACAACCTGGAAAATATGCTGGAGAATCTCGACTCCATGACGCAGGAGCAGCTGCAACAACTGAGCGACATGATGAATCAAATGCAGCAGCTCGAGCAGCTCATGAATCAGTTTGGCTTTCAGGGCTCGCAGCGCATGGGCATGGGCGAAGCGGGGCAAATTCTCGGTCAGCTCCGCGGCTTGGAGCGTTTTCTTCGCTGGGGACAACGCGGCATGGGCGATCCCTCCGAGCTGAATCTTGAAGAACTGAGAGAAATCCTTGGCGAAGAGGCCTATGAGCACCTTAAGTATTTAAAAGGCGTGGAGCAGGCGCTGGAGGATGAAGGTTACATCGTGCGCACCAACCATGGCCTGCGCTTGACGCCCAAAGGGATGCGCAAAATCGGCGACAAAGCGCTGCGCGAAATTTTTCAGATGCTCAACAAAAGCCGTTGGGGCAATCACGCCACATCGTCGCGCGGTTCCCAGGGCGATCGCATGGAGGAGACCAAGGAATACGAATACGGCGATCCGCTCCATGTCAACATCGGCGAGACGCTGCTCAACGCGCTGGAGAGACGCAAAAGGGGCGAACCGCTACGGATTGCGCCCGAAGACTTTTCCGTGCACCGGGTCGAGTACTCGACCGTCAGCGAGACCGCACTGTTGATCGATGTGAGTTATTCGATGTTGATGAACGACGCCCTGCACGCCGGAAAAAAAGTTGCGCTCGCTTTGCACCGTTTGATCCAGACGAAATATCCGCAGGACACGCTTCACTTGGTCGCGTTTCGCTCCAACGCCAAGCTCATCCATGCCGAGGATCTTCCTTCGATTGTGTCCTTGACCTATTTCATGGAGCACGGCACCGATATCAAAGAAGCGTTACGCTATGCTCGCCAGTTGCTCGGCTCGAACCGCAGCGCCAATCGCCAGATCATTCTGATTACCGACGGCGAACCGACGGCCGCAACGCTCGATCGCGGCGGCCGCCTGCACAGCGGCTGGGGCTCGGCGCTGCTGCACAGCCGTATCGTTCATGAGACGCTGAAGGAAGTGAAACGCTGCACCCAGAGCGGCATCAAGATCAACACGTTTATGCTCGGCGCGGATTTCTACCGGCAAGGCTTCATC
>DATBEY010000338.1:0-34881 GCA_036558765.1 Binatia bacterium
GGTTCGGCCGACGGTCACCTGTCCATTGCCGCGGAGAAGGATCGCCGGATGGTCGCCTAACTCGTAGGTCATTTGCGCACCCAGCTCGGCGGTAGAAATCAGATCAGGCCTCTTGAATACCGGCACGCCGCCCGCGAAAAAGCTTCCGTGGTTGTGTACGGGTTCGAGTTTTCGGTCCGTGACCGAAAACATATTCGCAACGCGAGCGTGAATGCGCGTGATGGCGTTGACAGTGGGCTTTGATTTCATGATAGATGTGTGCAGCGAGGCTTCGAACGGTAGGGGATGGTGGCCTTCGACTACCTTGCCATCGAGATTTAGAGAGAGGAGATCGGCTTCTTCGACGAGCGCAAGACTTATTCTCGGCGTCAGAAGAAAAGACTCGCTGTCCGGCAGACGTGCACTCACGTGGCCGAAGCCTTCGACTAATTTCTGTTCACAGAGGATTCGACAGGCGCTGACCACGTCGCGTTTGAGCTCGCTCACACCGTTCATAAACCACCTTTGAAATCGGAAAATGACTAGGTTATATTACGTTGTTCGCGTCTTTTGGCAAACCGTGTCGTCATGAAGGTCAAGGTAGAATCGCAGCCCAATGCAAAGGGCCAAGAAAGTCCCACACGCTTTACGTTGGGAACCCGAACTATCCAAGTCGAGGCCTGCGTGGACCGGTGGCATGGCGAACAGGCGTGTTATTTTCGTGTGCTCGGAAGCGATGAAAACTCCTATATTTTGAAAGGTCCGTTGGAAGACGGGACTTGGGAGCTCGTTTCCTTTACCCACAAAGATTCTCGCGGAACAGAATTGGAATACGAAGGCAAACGAGAGCTCCAATAAGTTCCAACATTCCGCCCACAATCGGTTTCGTCATCTCTCCCAGCCAAGATCTGAGGTAGCAATATGTCGCAGCAACATTTAGTCGCTGTCGTGGGCGCCGGACCAGCAGGGATTTACGGCACCCGGAAGCTCGCGGAAGCTGGACATCGGGTCGTGTTGCTCAACCGTGACATCAAGCCCGGCGGCTTGGCGGAGTACGGCATCTTCGTCGATAAAGAAAAGATGAAAACCGGTTTGCGAAAGCAATTCAAACGCATCCTCGCCGATCCGAAGGTTTTCTACCTGGGTCATGCCAGCGTCGGAAGAGACAAAGCGATTAGCTTGGAAGATCTGAAAAATCTTGGCTTCAGCGCAATCGTCGTGACCGCCGGCGCCCAAGGCACGAAAAAGCTGGGCATCGAAGGCGAAGATACGATTGGCGTTTATCACGCGAAAGACGTCGTTTATCATTACAATTTTCTCCCACCCTTCAGTCAGCAGACCTTCGAAATTGGGCGGCGGGTAGCCATCATCGGCATGGGCAACGTGATGGTGGATGTTGCCAATTGGCTCCTCAACCATAAGAAAATCGATCAAGTGATCGTGGTGGCGCGGCGCGGTCCGATTGAAAAGGCGTACGACGACAGCGAGTTCGAAGTGATCGAGCCCTATCTCGATAACCGAGACATGAGGCAAGAAATTGAACGGATCGCTCCCCAGCTCATCGCGGTCGGTCAGAACGTCGAGGAGATTACGCGCAAGTTCGTCAAAGATACCGAGCCGGCGGAAGGGCGCCGGTTGACATTCCGCTATCTCTGCTCGCCGACCAAGGTCATCTCCAGCGATCACGGGCGGGTCGCTGCTCTCGAAGCTGAGGAAAACATCATGGTGCTTCAGGACGGTAAGACCGTGGCGAAGGGCACCGGGAAAATGCGCCGCATCGAGCTCGATTGCGTCATCTACGCCATCGGGGATCAAGTCGATGCATCGATCGGGTTGCCGTTTTTGCGGGGCGCCTTCCTGACTAACCCAGAAAAGCTTCCGGGCGATCCCAATCCGGCAGCATACCAACCCTACGATCCGGAAACCAAGGAAGTCCTCGACGGTATTTTTGTCGCGGGCTGGTCGCGCAACGCCAGCGTCGGCCTGGTCGGCGTGGCCAAACAAGACGCCGAGCGCGGTATGAGAGTCGTCAACGAATATCTTCAACGCAAGGAAGGCCTTTCGACCGGCGCTATGGAAGCGAAGATCGAAGCACTCATCGATTTGCTAAACAAGAAAGGCACCGTGATCGTCACCAAAGAAGATGTTGAGCTCCTCGAGAGCGCTGAGCAGGAGGAGGCGCGCGCGCGAAAAACCTGGGATTTCAAATACACAAGCGACGAGGAGATGCTTCAAATAATCGCCGCGCGCAAGGCGGCGAGATAACTTTATCCAGTTTATTCTGTCGGTCTCGATGGATACCAAGATTAGATCGACCACAGAATGTGCCCTCAACTCACTCCTTTCCCCGAGGGAGATAAGGCAAAGCCGGAGATGAGGCAATCTCCGGCTGTTTTGTTTCCATGCCCCAAGTTAGGCTCAAAAATTCTCAAGTCATTATTCTCCCGCCATTCACATGAATGGTTTGCCCCGTTATGTGCTTGGCCGCATCGCTTGCGAGAAAGGCGACAACTTCTGCGACGTCTTGCGGTTCTCCGGCATGACCGAGGGGAATTCTTTTGGCTGCGGCTTGCCATTCCGTATCGCTATAATTCGCCCTGACGCGCGGCGTGGCGATTCGACCGGGCGCGACCGCATTGACGCGAATGCTGCTGGGCGCCAGTTCTAGGGCGAGCGATCTGGTTAGCCCGAGAATACCTGCTTTTGCGGCCGCGTAGGCCGACCGACCGGCGTCGCCGCTGAATGCGATGTCAGACGAGATGTTGATGATAGCACCACTTTTTTGCGCAACCATCGGCGCAATGACTGCGCGGCAGCAGAGAAATGTCGACGTGAGATTGGCGTCGATCACAGCGCGCCAGTGAGAAAGCGGAAAATTGGCCAACGGATGGCGATGCAAGCTTCCGCCAGCGACGTTGACGAGAACGTCGATGCGTTTATGAGCAGCGACGATTTGTTCGAAGAGCGCTTGCACCTCGGATTCTTGCGTGAGGTCGATGGGGAAAAAAGCCGTCTTAGCACCGCGCTCGAGCAATGCGGCGGCAACCTGATTCCCGGTTTGCGCGGTTACATCCAATAGCAGGATGCGACTTCCGTCCTGAGCGAAACGCTCGGCGACAGCCTGACCAATGCCACCCGCTCCTCCGGTGACAACAGCGACTTTGCTCATGAGTACTCCTCAGTGTTAATTTCTTTTCACTATCGCGAAGCAGATCGTCGCGTCAATTCAGCATCGAGGCCGGGAGCAGTTGGACCTCCCGGGTTTGGAGATCATCGCCCAGTTGGGTGCGACCGCCAAAAGCTCAAACGCAAACCTACCGGACGGCGGCCGTTGGCTCTTGCGAAGGCGAGCATGCTTCAATAGAATTCGAAGCGTTTTCACGATGCGCTGAATAGTTCGTTGAGGAGGCTGCACCATGGCAGATAAGGCGATCGAGGTTTTACTGGACGAAAAGAGAAATTTTCCGCCGCCCAAAGAGTTGAAGAAATCGGCGCACGTCAATGCCGCGAGTGTTTATAACAAAGCGCGCAAAGATCCACAGGCATTTTGGGCGAAAGCCGCCAAAGAGCTGTATTGGTTCAAGCCATGGAAAAAAGTTTTGGAGTGGAACACGCCCTGGGCAAAATGGTTCATCGGCGGAAAAATCAACGCCTCTTATAATTGCCTCGATCGTCATGTTCTGGGCGGCCGCAAAAACAAGGCGGCGCTCATTTGGGAGGGAGAGCCCGGCGATGAGCGCGTGCTCACTTACCGGGACGTTTGGCGCGAAGTGAATAAGTTTGCCAACGTGCTCAAAAAGCTCGGGGTGAAGAAAGGCGATCGAGTCTGTCTCTATATGGGCATGATCCCGGAACTGGTGATCGCGATGCACGCTTGCAATCGGATCGGCGCGCCGCACAGCGTGGTCTTTGGCGGGTTTAGCGCCGAGGCCTTACGCGACCGGATCAACGACGCACAAGCCAAGGTGCTCGTCACCGCTGATGGCGGCTACCGACGCGGCGGTATTGTTCCATTGAAAAAAAATGCCGACGAAGCGCTGCTGGACGCCCCCTCGATTACAAATGTCGTTGTGGTGCAACGGGTCGGCGCCGAATCAGGTGCGCAGATGAAAGAGGGGCGCGATCATGCGTGGGATGGGCTAATGGCGGATGCGCCGTTATGGTGTGAGCCGGAGAAGATGGACAGCGAAGATATGCTGTACATTCTTTACACTAGTGGCACGACGGGAAAACCCAAAGGCATCGTACACACAACGGGTGGTTATCTCACCGGCGTTACACTGGCCAATAAATGGATCTTCGATATGAAGGATGACGATGTGTTTTGGTGCGCTGCCGACATCGGTTGGGTGACAGGCCACACCCATATTGTTTACGGTCCCATGGCCAACGGCATCACCCAAGTCATGTATGAAGGCACGCCGGATTGGCCGGAGCGAGATCGCTTCTGGCGCATCGTCGAAAAATACGGTGTTACAATCTTTCACACGGCACCGACGGCCATTCGCACTTTTATGCGTTGGGGAACGGAGTATCCCGCAAAACACAACCTCAAAAGCTTGCGTCTGCTCGGTACGGTCGGCGAGCCAATCAATCCGGAAGCATGGGTCTGGTATCACAAGTATATCGGCGGCGGGCGCTGTCCTGTGTTGGATACGTGGTGGCAGACAGAAACCGGACATCCGTTGATTACGCCGCTGCCGGCGCTGACCAAGCTTAAGCCGGGTTCAGCCACACTGCCTTTTCCCGGGATCGAGGCCGACGTCGTCGATGAACATGGCAACTCGGTTCCCAAAGGGGGTGGAGGATACCTGGTTCTGACCAAACCCTGGCCGGCAATGATGCGCACAATATTCGGAGATCCGGATCGGTTCGTGCAGACTTATTGGAGCCGATTCCCGGGCAAGTATTTCGCCGGCGATGGCTGTAAACGGGACAAAGACGGTTATTATTGGCTGCTTGGAAGGGTCGATGATGTCATGAATGTTGCCGGCCACCGGATCAGCACGATGGAAGTGGAAAGCGCGCTGGTGGATCATCAGAAGGTCGCCGAATCGGCGGTCATCGGCAAGGAGCACGAGATCAAGGGGCAAGCGATCTGCGCGTTCGTTTCATTGAAGGCCGGCATCGACGGCAACAGTGCTTTGATGGATGAATTGAAGGCGCACGTGGCGAAAAAAATCGGTCCCATCGCCCGGCCGGATGAAATTCTCTTTACTGCCGAATTGCCAAAGACCCGCAGCGGCAAAATCATGCGCCGGTTGTTACGCGATATTGCTGATGGGAGAGCGTTGGGCGATACAACGACGCTGGCGGATCCGGCTGTGGTTTCGCAATTGAAAGTACAGTACGGAGAAGAGTGAAAATGTGCCCGAGCCATAACCCGCAGACAACACTCGCAGAAGGGGAAATTTCGTCGTGATTCGTTTCAAGTTTCTCTTGTTGATCGGCGTAATCATTGTGCTGGCGCCAAGTGCGTCAGCACAGCAGCGCGAGAAGGTGCGGGTCGCTTTAGGGTCGATTTCAGTCAGTTCGAGCTTATTTCCGATCGCCCAGGAAGTGGGGATATTTCCAAAGTACGGCATCGACATGGAGCCGATCTATTTCGGCGGCGGAATGAATTCTATCGCCGCGGTGACATCGAATTCGGTGCAGTTTCTCGCGGCAGGAGCAACCGCCACGGTCGGGGCGCGTCTCGGCGGCATCGACATCATGATTCTCTCGGTGCAGTCGAATAAGTTTGATTACTCCGTATTCGCCGCGCCGGAAATCAAAACCGTTCACGATTTAAAAGGCAAAATTGTTACTGGCACACGGCCCGGCGCGTCGGCTGACAGCGCATTGCGGCTTTATCTCAAGCAAAATGGTCTCGAACCGGATAAGGACGTCATTTTCATTTCAGTAGCAGAAAGCCAACAGGGCCGGCTCAATGCGCTGATGCGCGGCTCTGTCTCAGGCACCGTGCTCGCGCCCCCCTTCAGCAACATTGCCCGCCAAGCCGGCTACCGCGAGCTGGTCGATCTGCGCAAGACGGATCTCGAATACGCCGGGAACTCCATCGCCGCCAATGTGCCATATATCAAGAGCCACCCACAGCTGGTGGAGAACTTTCTCAAAGGCTACGTCGAAGCCTTGTACTTTTTCAGATCACAAAAAGAGCGGACCATTGCCGGCATCATGAAGTTTCTGAAGCTCAACGACCGTTCGCGCGCAGAACAGGGTTACGACTACTACTATGAATTGATGCCGGTGATCCCGTATGCCACCTCGGCAGGTATAAAGAGCGTCTTACAGAATTTGGCGCCGCGACAACAGAAGGCGGCTAGCGCCAACCCGGAGGACTTTTACGACAACAGTTTTCTCAAGAGAATCGAAGAAAGCGGATTCACCAAAGCCTTCGCGAGTCGACGATGATGACAACGAGTTATGCCGGGAGCCGAACGGCTGCAATTGCATGAGGAGGAATTTGATCATGAAATTGGTCGTGCAAACCGGATTTATCGTGGCACTTCTGTGTTCCATTCTTCTGGTGCCGAATGGCTTCGCCCAAAGCAAAGCACTCAAGAAAATCACCTGGGGGGTGACTTCTCTCTCGGCGTCCAACTGGATTCCCTGGGTTGCCAAGGACGCAAAGATCTATGAGAAAAATGGTCTGGACGTCGAGTTGATTCTGGTCAAGGGCTCTGGGCAAACGTCGACATCGATTCTCGGCGGTAGCCTGTTCGCCGCGCCCGTCGCGCTGCCCACTGTCATGCTCGCCGATCTCGGCGGCGCTGATCTCGTCAATATCGCGCACACGGTTCCCGGAGTTCAAAGCAAGCTGCTGGTGAAGCAAGACATCAAAAAAGCCGAAGACCTCAAAGGAAAAAAAATTGCCACGTCGAGTTTAGGATCCCTCGGCGATTTTCTCTTCAAGTACATCATGCGCAAGCATGGCTTGGATCCGAATCGCGACGTGGTGTGGATCTCTATAGGCACGCCCCAGGAGCGGCTTCAGGCGCTTGCCGCGGGAGTCGTGGATGCCGCCGACCTCTCCTATCCGGTTGACGCTCAGGGCGAGCGCATGGGATTCAAAGTTCTGTTCGATGCGCGAAAAGAAGTAGTTTATCCTTCCATGTCCGTCGTGACGCGGCGGAAAAATGTCCAGGATGATCGAGATACCGTTATGCAAATGGTCCGCTCGCATGTCGAAGGGATTGCCTACTTCAAGACCCATAAGGACTTCAGCATGAAGGTCTTGAGCAAGTATCTACGCGTGAACGACCGAGAATTATTGGAGGGCTCGTACGAGATCTTCAAGCAGGATTTTATCTCGGTGCCTTATCCGATCACCAAAGGTTTGGAAGCCACTTACGATTATGTCGCGCAAACGCGGCCCGAGATTCGTAACCGGAAACCTGAGGATTTTGTCGATCCGAGCTTCATCGCCGAGTTGGACAAGAGCGGGTTCATCAAGAAGCTGTACGAAGGCAAATAGGCAAGAAACATCAGGCAAGACGCCACAGCATTTTCGGCACAAGGATTGAGTGTGCATTTGCGCCTGCGACTTTGCGGATCAGCGTTGCTAGTTTCCATCCTCGTTCTGTACTCCACGGCCTTCACACAAGAGCGTCCGCTGAAGCAAATCACCTGGGGCATGACCGCCCTGACGGCGTCCATGTGGATACCTTGGCTGGCCAAAGAAGCAAGAATTTACGAGAAGAACGGCCTCGATGTCGAGATTATTTTATTGCGTGGATCGGGGCAGAGTTCGCAGGCGCTCCTGGGCGGCAGCTTGTTTGCTGCGCCTGTGGCTTTGCCGCAGGTGATGTTGGCAGATCTCAATGGCGGCGACTTGGTCAATGTCGCTCATACGATCGCCGTGGCGAGCAGCAAGTTGGTGGTGAAACCGGAGATCAAAAAACCGGAAGATCTCCGCGGCAGGAAGATCGCGACTTCGAGCATCGGCTCGCTCGGCGATTTTTTGTTCCGCTACGCATTGCGCAAGTATGGCGTAAATCCTGACCGCGAGATTACCTGGCTTTCCATTGGGACCAATGCGGAGCGTCTGCAAGCTTTACTGACGGGCGCAATCGATGGCGCGGATGTCGCTTATCCCGCTGACGTACAAGCCGAGCGCAAGGGATACCACGTGCTGATCGATGCCCGGAAGGAAATTACATTTCCGACCACGTCCGTGGTGACTCGCCGTAAAACCATTCGCGAAGATCGTGACACTGTGATGCGCTTCGTGCGCTCACATGTCGAAGCCATCGCCTTTCATAAACAAAATAAAGAATTCAGTCTGAAAGTTTTGACGAAGTACGTAAGAACCACCGATCCTGAGTTTTTGGAAGGCTCCTATAATATGTTCAAGCAGGATTTCATCGCCGCACCCTATCCGATCACCAAAGGGTTGGAACCGACTTACGATTATGTCGCTCAAACACGGCCAGAGATCCGCACACACAAACCGGAAGAATTTGTCGACCCGAGCTTTATCGCGGAGCTGGATAAAACCGGATTCATCAAGCGACTCTACCAACAAAAGTAAATTGAGCGGCGCTGCGGTAGCGTTCAATTCCGAAACCTCATTCGCCGTGTGAAGCCGATGAAGGGGTTTCATCTACAGCTCGGCCAATCATTTTGCGCCAATGGTATTCCATGACGAGGTCATTGAAGATAATTGTTCTGCTTGTTGAATTCGTCTTCCTCGGATCGGGCATAGCCGTCGCCGCCGAATTCAAAAGGCTTCCCGAGTGGGACAAGGCGTTACACGACGCAAAGACGGAAGGAAAAATCGTGCTGGCAATTCCACCGGCCACAGAGCTACGCACTGCGCTCGAGCCTTTACTGAAACAGAAATTCGGCCTCGAAGCTGAGTTGGTCTCTGCACCCGGACCGAAGAATGCCAGTCGAATTGCCGCTGAGAAAAAAGCCGCAGTGAATTATTTTGACGCGATTATCTGCGGCACGGGAACCGCAATCGGACTTGGTTATGATGGCATGCTTGAACCGATAGAGTCGTTTTGGGTCCTGCCCGAAGTCAAAGATCCAAACCAATGGTGGGGCGGTCACATCTGGGAAGACAATCTGAAAAGCAATAAATTTCTTTACTCTTTTCTCGCCGATGTGAGCACGCATAGCACTTGGTACAACACGAGCTTGGCAAACCCCCACGAGTTGCGCTCGTTCGATGATTATTTAAACCCGAAATGGAAAGGGCGGATCGGTTTCAGCGATCCACGCGTCCCCAGCTCCGGCCAGTCGATCTGGTCATTTATGTGGGAACAGCGCGGCGAGCAGTTTTTAAAGAATTTGGTCGCACAGGATCTTTTTTTAACCCGCGATTTGCGCCAACTGGCGGACGCTCTCGCCAAGGGCAAACTCGCGCTCGCTTTCGGTCTGGGTCGCAGCCAAACCGAGCCCTTCGTCAAAGCCGGACTGCCGATCAAGCCGGCGCCCATAACTAAGGAGGGCTTACCCGCGAGCAATGGCTTCGGTGTGCTGGGCGTGATTAAAGATCCGCCCCACGTTAATGCAACAAAGGTCTTTGTCAATTGGTTTCTCGGGAGAGAAGGGCAGGAATGGTATAGTCGAATCATGCAAAACGGTACGCGGCGGCTCGACGTCAACACAAAGTGGTTAAAAGACCTCGGCATTTCGGCAGCCAAAGACGCGCTGACGGTGCAAGAATACCATCGGGTACGAAATCATCTCGAAGATAAGTATACCAACGTGCGCGTGCCGGCGGGGAAGTTTGCCGAAACCATACTCCATTAATGGATTACCCTAACTTGGGGTGGTTGCAGAAAGGAACATCGTGGCCGCCATACTGCGAGCACCATTTTATTGCCTTTAGCCGTCCGCGCCCGGACGCCTGTTGTAACGCTCTGATTACCTTGACAAGCGGAGAAGCTCAGAATAGCTTCGCGTCAGCATGACACTGTGTTTGAAATCAATGGAGAAATCGATGGTCAGATCGAAAGCGACAGTGGTTGCAAGTTGCATTGCTCTCGTTGCGCTCGTGCTATCAGGCGGTGTTGGTCGAACGGCGGGCGCCGCAACTGTGGAAGAAATCGCCTTGATGAATCGTGCCGACCGGCAAAAGATTCTTGTGGAAGGCGCCAAGAAGGAAGGGAAGATCTCCTGGTACACGACGCTGATCGTCGATCAGGTGGTTCGGCCGGTGAAAGAAGCTTTCGAAAAGGAATATCCATTTCTTCAAGTGGAATTTTTTCGCGGCAATGCCGAACGTTTGGTGCAAAAGATGTTCGCCGAGTATCAAGCCAAGCGATACGACGTCGATATTATCGATGGCACCGTCTCGCCGACGATGGTGCGCCGAGCGAATCTCTTACAGCGATTTTATTCTCCGGTGTTTGCGGATTATCCGGCCGAGCTGAAAGATTCTCAAGGCTATTGGGGCAGCACTAACTTGTATTTTTTCGCCACTGGGTACAACACAAATATGGTAAAAGCGAATGAGGTGCCGAAGACCTACGAGGACCTACTCAACCCACGCTGGAAAGGGCAGATGATGTGGTCGACGAGCCGCGGTTCAGGCGCTCCCATTATGATCGGTACCATTTTGAACACCATGGGAGCCGAGGCCGGCAAAGCGTACCTGCAAAAACTCAAGGCGCAAAACATCGCGAAAAGCACCGCGAGCAATCGGCAAATTCTGGACTTGACGATTGCGGGCGAGTATCCGCTGGCGCTGCACATTTTCAATCACCACGCCTACATCAGCAAAAGCGCCGGTGCACCTGTAGATTGGCAGCCGCACGAACCGGTGACGGCGACCATTCAGACCATCGCGCTCGCGAAAAACACTCCACATCCGCACGCGGCAATGCTTCTGCTCGATTTCGTCATGTCGGAGAAGGGGCAGAAGGTATTTCAGCAGGCGAACTATTTGCCGTCGCATCCCAAAGTTCCTGCCAAGCAAGCCGATCTCAAACCCGGTGGGGGGCGATTCAAACGAGCGTATTACATCGACCCCGACGTGCAGTACGACAAAGGCAATGAGTGGGTCGAGTATTTCAATAACGTCTTCATGAAATAACCACAGCAACTCTTGTGGCGAAACATCCCTCGACGCAGGCTTACGATTTTTCGCTGAAATCGGCTGGCGCCCGTGCGACACGGAATGCGGCGGCGCTTGGCGCAGCGCTTCATTTCGACGTCGTGACCTGTGTTATGATCGCAGTGTTGCTCGTCACGGGGTATTTGGTTTTACCGCCGCTTTATTCCGTTGTGCAAACCAGCCTTTTCACCACGCGGCTCACGGGTGAAATCGACCAGTTCACACTCCAGTACTATAGGAATTTGCTGAGCGAACTTCGCGTTCTCGGTCCCCTTCTCAACACTCTGTATTTTTCCCTCGGCGCTTCCCTGTTAGCTACGCTGCTCGGCGGTTCTGTAGCCTGGATTGTCACACGGACGGACGCGCCACTCCGCGGGTTGGGTTATTTTACTGCGTTCGCATCCTTCGGGACGCCATTCATCTTATACACGATTGGCTGGCTTTTGCTTTTGGGCAAAGCAGGGCCAATCAATTCCTGGCTCAAAGCCTGGCTCGATCAGAGCGGCCCAGTGATCAACGTCTATTCGCTGCTCGGCATGATCTTCATCGAATCGCTGCTCTGGTCGCCGTTTGTCTTTCTCATGCTTGCGGCGGCGTTTCGATCCATGGACCCGTCGCTCGAAGAAGCCTCTGCGGTATGCGGCGCGCGACTTTGGCAAACCATGCGCCGGGTCTCGCTGCGCTTGATGCTGCCTGCCTTCTTCTCGGTGGTTCTGCTGATTTTTATTCGGTCGTTCGAGTCGTTTGAAATTCCCGCGTTGGTAGGCTTGCCCGGGGACATCCGAGTGCTCACGACGTCGATCTATCTCGATGCGCAGAAGCTGCCGCCGCAATACGGCAATGCCGGTGCATTCTCCGTCTTACTCATGTTCATTGTGGCGGCTACCCTTTATCTCTATTTTCGGATCACCCGCGAGGGAGATCGCTTCCACACCGTTACTGGAAAAGGATATCGGCCGACTGTGATTCACCTCGGCCGGTGGCGTTACCTCGCGGCCAGCGGATTATTTTTGTATTCTGTTGTGCTGCTCGTGCTGCCATTCCTGATCATCCTCTGGGCATCGCTCCTGCCCTTTTACATTCAGCCGTCCTTCGAAGCGCTCGGCAAATTCACCCTAAAAAATTACATTACCGCGCTGCATTTTCCAAAAATCACCGATTCTATCAAGAACAGCATTCTTCTCGGACTAGGCAGCGCCAGCGCGGTTATGGTGCTGACCCTGTTTGCTTCCTGGCTGCTGGTTCGGACCAAGATTCGCGGCCGCTGGCTCCTTGACTTGTTGACCACGCTGCCGCTGCTATTTCCCGGCATCGTCATGGGGCTTGCGATTCTTCGCTTCTATCTGTTGGTACCGATTCCAGTGTACGGCACGTTATGGATTCTATGGATCGCGTTCGTCACGCGCTACATTCCATACGGGATTCGCTATACGCATTCAGGGCTCTTGCAGTTGCACAAGGAACTCGAAGAGGCCTCGTACGTCTCGGGGGCGTCGTGGTCGGGATCCATGCGGCGCATCGTGTTGCCGTTGATCACGCCGTCGTTTTTGGGTGGCTGGGTATTTATTTTTCTTCTTTCCGCTAAGGAACTCTCTATGTCGGTTTTGCTAGTGAGCCCGCAGACCCCGGTAGTGTCAGTGGCGATTTTCGAACTGTGGGAGAACGCGCAGGTGGGCGAGCTAGCGGCATTCGGCGTCATCTGGTCGGCCATCCTGGTTTCGGTGGCGATCGTTTATTACTTGATCGCGCGCCGTTACGGTGTGCAGCAGAGCTGAAATAGACGCTGATCACCCGCTCCATTCTGTGACGATAGAATCAAGGCGCTATTTGCTCAGGAAAGCGGTAGGTATCTTTTCACCTAAATACTGGATGGTTATCTGGTTCATGGCGATTTTGTGCGTCCAGCACGCCTTTGCTCAAAGTTCCTCCTCGCCGGTTCAGCCGGGGGCAAGAGACTTCATGGAATATTGGGCGGCGGGACGTTTGTTTGTCCATGGCGGGAATCCATATTCACCCCAAGACCTTTTCGAGCTACAGAAAGCCGCTGGTTGGACAGATTCCGTACCACTGATCATGTGGAATCCCCCTTGGACGTTGTTACTGACCGCGCCATTCGTTTTTTTTAGCTATACGAGCGGACAATTCCTTTGGCTTTTGTTCCACGTAACTTTGATCCTCGTGTCGGTGCAGCAACTCTGGTGCGTTTACGGCGGCGCAGTTACCCGATCCCGGACTCCTTGGGTACTGGCAGCCACGTACGTTCCAACAATCTTTGTACTCATGATTGGTCAGATTAGCCCCCTTGTGCTTGCGGCATTGACAGGATTTCTTTACTTCCACCATCGGAAACATTTTTTTGCCGCTGGTGCTTCAGCGGCAATTCTCTCGGTTAAACCTCATCTTCTGTATCTGTTTTGGATTATTTTTGCGCTTTCGGTTTGGAGAGAACGGGAATGGCGCGTCGTTTCAGGAGCTTTGGTTGTGGGTTTCAGTATCGCGGTCGTGCCTCTGCTAATTGATCCGCAAGTCTACTCTCAATATCTCGCTCTCTATGAAATTAAGGATATACTCACGCCATCGGATTGGTTGACGCCTACGCTGCGCACCGCAACAAGGATTTTCATCGGACCAACCCATGTTGGGCTGCAGTTTGCGCCGTCTCTAGCTGGGATCGCGTGGGTAATATTTCATTGGTACCGCCAGAGGGATCACTGGGACTGGCGCGAACAATTACCTTGCATCGTGTTAGTTTCAGTAGTGACCAGCTTTTTTGCGTGGACATATGACCAGGTGGTATTTTTACCGGCGATCATTGAAGCGGCTATTTGGATTAGACAACAGTTAAGTCCTTGGCACAGCTTTTGGGCCGCCCGCATCTACATTCTCATAAACGTTTGCCATGCGCTTTCCAGAATATGGATCGCCAATGAGCTTTGGTACTTCTGGTTAGCGCCGGCGTTTTTATTGAACTATGTTATTTTCCTTCGGGAGAAAAAAACAAACGGGGTGGCTAGGACGCTCTAAAGCACAATTCAGCGATCAGAATTTTGCGGTTCTTGCACAGCGATACGTCTGCTAAAAATCAACCGTAACTATTCAGCCGGGGCACTCGGGACCGTGAACGAACAGGTATTAAAATGACTCTAGTGCACTATTTGTTGCTCGCGCTAATATTATTTCCCGATTACGTCTATTCCGAACAACAGACGCTTGCTTTCAGTTCAGTCGACTCACCTAACGCTAACTGGTACATCGCGAAAGAAAAGCAACTTTACAAGAAATACGGCGTCGATGCCGAGCTGATCTATATTCCTTCCTCCACCACGACCATTTCGGCCGTGGTTGCCGGCTCCGTCGCGGTCGGCAATATTTCTGGCGGCGCAACGGCGAATGCGGCGGTGGGCGGCGCGAATGTAGTGGCCATAGGCTGTTTCATCAACACACTGCCCTATGAACTGATTGTGCAGGAAGCGATTCGCTCGGCACAGCAACTCAAGGGTAAGAGCGTTGGGATCAGCCGAGTCGGAAGCTCTTCCGACGTAGCGGCTCGCGTCCTTTTGAAGGAGTTGAAGCTCGAACCCGATAAGACGTCGCGATCCTGCAAGTGGGCGGTTCGACTGAAAGAGCCGCAGCGTTCCGTACGGGACGGATCGCGGCATTTCCATCGCCTCCCGGAACGATTCATCTCGCCCAAGGAATGCCGCACCGGGTTTTGGTGAGCACGGCAGATTTTCCGAAAGGATTTCCATTCCCGTATGTGTGCCCGACAACGTCAAAGGACTATTTGAAGAACAATCGGGATACTTTGAAACGACTGCTGATGGCGCTGATCGAGGCTACGCACTTCTATAAGACTTACAAAGAAGAAAGCAAAAAGATCTTCGCGAAGTACTCGCGTCAAAACAATGAAGCCTACCTGGAGAGCGCATATCAATCGAGCAACAAACTCTTTGAGCAAATTCCGCTGGTTAACCGGGAAGGAATGGAGATACAACTGAAAGAAGCGCTGGTACGAAAACCATCGAGCTCATTGAAAGTCGATGACATTGTCGATGACAGCCTCGTGGTCGAGCTCGAGAAAGAAGGTTTCATCAGCCGCATCTACAGCCGGTGATTTTGCAGTTGCGCCGCTTTTCTAGTTCCCTCAGAATAGCGCTATGACCTCGGCAATCTGGCTGGCGATCGTGGTTGCTTTGGCAATCCGCATCGCTATGCACTTCTTCGATAAAGCTCGGATCAGAGAAGAGGTTGAGTCGAAGGGCGGCAGGATGGTTTCCATCAACTGGAATCCGTTTGGGCGAGGTTGGTTTTTCGAGCGAAATGAGCGCCATTACAACGTCACTTACCGGGACCGTTCCGGAGCCACGATCTCAACCACCTGTAAGACGAGCCTCTTCACTGGAGTCTATTGGGCTGACGGTCCAACTGGCGACGAACCGCCGCGGATTATTCCCCGGCATCATTGTGCAAAGTGCGGCTATGCGATTAATGCCGACTGGCGTGCGTGCCCCAACTGCGGCCAGGTCACAACTGCTGCGTAAGCCGTTCCGCGCCGACGGGCTTCCTCGGTGGATTGCCAGTGAACGATTTCGGAGTGTATCCAGCCTAGCTGCAAGGTCATGACATGCCTATGAGTCCGCAAGCCCAACAGCGAAATCGCTCAATCCGGCAGATCAAAACGCGCCTGTTCGACGATTTTGTCGATTCCGAGTTGTCGGAACTTACGCAATACAAGCGTTGGCTGCATTCGGGCGTAAGGATCGGCGTAATGGTGGTGCGCGATTTCGTGCAGAATCTGGTGAAGCTTCAGGCCATGGCGTTGGCGTTTGAAACCTTACTTTCACTGGCGCCGCTGTTGGCGGTCGTGTTCTCGTTACTTAAAGCTTTCGGCGTGCATAACCGCATGGAGCCGGCACTGGCCGAAGCGCTCGCGCCTCTCGGTGAAAAAGGACAAGAAATTACCAATCACCTGATCGGTTTTGTCGATAAAATGAGCGCGAGCGCGCTAGGTAGCGTCGGATTGGTCACGCTATTCATCACAGTGTTGTCATTGATGAGCACCATTGAAGATTCGTTCAATCATGTTTGGCGCGTGAAATCGCCGCGCAAGCTCGCCCGGCGCTTTAGTGATTATCTGAGCGCGATTGTCGTAGGACCGGTGCTGGTTTTCGCTGCCGTGACGATTACGGCAACGCTTCAAAACAATGCGATCGTACACGCGCTTGCCTCGTTGCAGGCGTTCGGCCACGTCATTTTGTTTCTCCTGCGCTTGATCCCATATGTCACCCTATGGGGAGCGTTTAGTTTCGTATACATCTTTATTCCGAATACGCGAGTGCGGCTCAGCTCGGCGCTGGTCGGTGGTTTGGTGGCGGCTCTCTTGTGGCAAACGGTCGGTTGGGGGTTCGCGGTATTCGTTACGTCATCGACCCGCTACTATGTCATCTATTCCAGCTTTGCAATCCTCCTGCTATTCCTTCTGTGGCTGCATGTGGGTTGGATGATCGTGCTGTTGGGCGCGCAAGTCGCCTATGCGCATCAGCATATTCATTTTTATCAACGCGAGCATGATCTCGTGGCGCAGAGCACGTTGGGGCGCGAGAAGCTGGCGTTGCAGCTGCTGGTTCTCATCGGGCGGAATTTCTATCAAGGCCTAGAGCCGATAAACGTTTCAGAGCTTAGCAATCGGATGCGTCTGCCAGCGGGAGTGATCCAGGAATTACTACAGATGCTCACCCAGACCCGAGTACTCATCTCGCTCGCTGATGAAGAATCGTTCGTGCTTGGCCGTGATCCTCGGAGCATCAGCATCAAGGAAATCCTCGATTCTGTACGGAATGGCGGCAAGAAAATCAATTTGCTGAGCGATGGAAACCAAGAAGCAGAAAGCCAAGTGAATGCATTGCTCCTCGAAGTCGACCAGTCGGTGAGCAAGGCGTTAGAAGGGCAAAGCTTGGGGACGTTGATCGAAAGGGCCGGCACTCCCGTTCATCGGCTGCCTTGATGGCGTTCCGACGATCTTCTTTCTCTCGGTGGGTCACTTTAGCGCCGAAATAGCCGATTAAAAAATGAGCTGAAGCCTTTTTCGGCGTTCTGCGGCAATCCCGTCTCGATCAATTTTTCGGCGTTCAAGTTTACCGATGGGTTTTCCACCGGCCCATTGATTCTCAAGGGAACGACGATGCGTCCTTGTTTGTCTTTAAAGAACGTAGAAGCTCTGCCGTGCCCCGCGCGCGCGGAAGCCTGCGGCGAAAGCGCGGTGCTGATGGCGAGATCCAATGTCGGCTGATCGAGGGACATGGTGCCGGAGCCAGTGACTTCCAGTTGCGGATTGAGCAAGTAAAGCCGGGTAAACTCGGCATAACCGCCGCGGAGAATGAAATCGGCCTCCATGACTTTGAACGATGTCGCTTGGCGCTGCTCAGTTTTTGTCAGTCCGATCGTTCCCGTCGCTCGTTCGATTTTTTTGACCAGATCGACATTGGTGAGTTCGCCATCCCGGACAGTAAGCTTGCCTTCCCCCTGCAATCGCCGGCTTGCTGCTCCAGAGCTGGACGGCAGCCGAATCGAAACTTCGCCGCTGAGATTTCCTTTCAGGGCGCGCTTGCCGCTAACCTGCACGTTTTTAAAAGTCCCATGGACCTGAGTAAAAAGGCCATTCGACGGTCCAATGACGTTCATTAAGACATCCATTGGACCGGAAACCTCGGTCTCGCGCGGAGCGAATCCGAAGGCCGATAATATCTGAAAAGTTGCTTTCGCCTCGACGTTGGTACCGCGCAGGCTCAGATTCAGCCTAGGTGAGGTAAAAGCGCTGGCGATCTGACCTTCAACTGGAAGAGTCAAGCCATAAATTTTCAAGTGATTATCTTTGAGCTCGAGAACGGATTTTTCCTCATGATAATTGAGCCGTCCTTCCAATGTGACGGTGTCTAGGCCCGGATAACTGAACGAAGCGCGGAACGGAAATGGCGCATCGCCGGCGAAGTCACGCAGCGTCAGATCGATGCCACCGAGTTTGAGGTAATGTTGCCCGCGAGTGAGAAAATTAACCTGACCCGCTTTCACGCTGATGTTTTTCGGGAGTAAAACCGGGACGGGCGCCGCTTCGGGTTTGCCGATGTCGGATTTTTTTCTAAAATCGCGCCGAGTCACCGTGGAATTTTTCTTGTTGGTAATATCGGGATAATTGAACGTGCCATCCGGTTGCTTCACGAGATTGAAGGTGGGCTTATCAAGGATCAACTCCGTCACATCGAATTGCCCCCTCAGCAACGGCAGGAATTTGAGTCGCAGCCGGACCTGTTCGGCGGAAAAAAACAGCTGGTCCGCGAATGGTGCGTTGTCGAAAATTTTGAGCTGTGACAATTGAATCGAGGGCGTGGGCACAAGTCTCAGCCGGACCTCACCGACATCGAGGCGGCGATTGAGAGATTCTTCGATAAATGGCAAATACGTCCGCTTGAAATATCCCAAATCGACAAAGTGAGGCGCGGTGAAGATGACCAACAGCAACAAAAACAGGCTGCCGAAAACGATCCAAGCGGCCCGTTTAAGCGCGCAGCGCCATGTCGGAACCGCGAGGCTTCGTGATGAGACTGACTCGGACATGGTTCGGCTTCCGCAGGCCATCATTATACGCGATCGTCCGCTGTTTCCAAGAAAGGTTGGGTTAGACAAAATATCAAAGTGCTTGGCGTTTTAAATCTTCGGTAGCTACGGCAGCAACTATTTGTTAGCATGCGGGCGCTGAAGGATCACCACCGATTTGGAACTCGCACTCGAAATCCTGCCGCAAGTCCTTCTCGACGGCGTGGTCTTGGGATTTATGTATGCTTTGATCGCCCTAGGCTATACCATGGTCTATGGCGTTTTGGAGTTTATTAATTTTGCCCACAGCGAGATCTTTGTGCTCGGCGCGTTTGTTGGAGTCGAAGCGTTGCTGCTGCTGCAGAGCGGGGGTTATCTCGCCAGCTTTCATCCCGCACTTATTCTTCTGCTCGTGATGGTCACTGCCATGGTGATCAGCGGTGTGGCAGCGATGGCGCTCGAGAGGGTTGCCTATCGTCCGCTGCTTGGCGGGCCGCGGCTGGTGGCGCTGATTTCCGCGATCGGCGCTTCGTTTTTTCTACAAGATGCCCTGCGGTTATTTGAAAGCTTGTGGCGAAATACCTTCTACCTGTCGTATCCGACGCTTGATTTTCTTGAGCGCGCCATTCCGCTTGGCTCCGATCTAGTGATCCCGTTCAAGTCCGTTCTAGTAATCGTGACGGCATTGTTGATGCTGGTCGGGCTGCATTTCTTCGTCAACCGGACAAGATTGGGCATGGCCATTCGGGCGGTGGCCCAGGATCCGGAAACCGCTTCATTGATGGGGGTGCCGGTGCATTCGGTGATCGCGCTAACGTTTTTCGTCGGTGGCTCTCTCGGAGGTCTCGCCGGAGTATTGTTCGGTCTTCACTACAGCTTGGTCAACCCGTATAGCGGCTTTGTCCCAGGCATGAAGGCTTTTACCGCAGCCGTTCTCGGCGGCATCGGCAATATTCCGGGCGCGATGCTCGGCGGAATGCTGCTCGGCCTCTTGGAAGCTTTCGCGGCTTCCTATTTGTCGCTTGTGACTAATGGTGCGTTCGGCGCCGAATACAAAGACGTCGTGGCCTTCTTGATCTTGATCCTGATTTTGATTTTTCGCCCAAGCGGACTATTGGGCGAGGCTGTGCGGGAGAGCAAGGCGTGAAGGCGCCCGTCGCAACGGTTGGCGTCTGGGTTGCGATCCTGGCGAGTTTTTTTCTGGCGCTTCACTTTCCCCAATCCGCGCTGGCTTTTCTCCTCTTCGAAGGTTCCTTGCTGGCGATCTATTACGCGCCTATAGAACAGAGCTTAAAGACTTTTCTCGGCGCCTTAGTACTGCTGGGATTGATGCCGATTTTGGGATTCGTGAACGGTTATTACCTCGAAGTCGCGATTCAGATCGGCATCTATGTCGCCTTGGCGCTCGGGCTCAACATTGTCGTCGGTTTCGTGGGGTTGCTAAATTTAGGCTTCGTCGCTTTCTACGCGATCGGTGCATATCTGTGGGCGATCTTCGGTTCGCCTCAGGCGAATGCTTTTATCGCAGGCGGCTTATTTCCGCTATCGCCGAATTGGTTTTTTATTTTTCTGGTGTTGAGTGTTGCGGTCGGCGCGCTGACGGGCGTGCTGCTGGGCCTTCCCGTACTACGCTTACGCGGCGATTATCTCGCCATTGTGACATTGGGTTTCGCCGAAGTGGTGCGCGCGTTGGTGAACAATCTGGACAAGCCGATTAACTTGACCAATGGACCGCGCGGGATCGCCCCGATCAGTAAACCGCCGCTATTTTTTGAGCCGGTACTCCAATGGGCTGGGCTCCAGGTTGCGGACGCCACGCTCTATCCACTCTATTTTTATTTCCTTGTTTTGATCATAGTTGGGGTAATTATTCTCGTCACCCGGCGTTTGGAAACCTCGCGCATCGGGCGCGCATGGAAAGCCATTCGCGAGGATGAAGTCGCCGCCAGCGCGATGGGCGTGCCCGTGGTGCGAATGAAGCTCCTCGGCTTCGCCGTCGGTGCATCCTTCGCTTCAGCCGTGGGTGTGCTGTTTGCCGCCAAGCAGGTTTTCATCAATCCGGAAAGCTTTACTTTCATGGAGTCGATCGGTGTTTTGGCAATGGTTATTTTGGGCGGCATGGGTTCTATTCCGGGAGCGATAGTCGGCGCCACAGGTGTTACGATACTCAACTTACAGCTGCTCAAGAGCTTATCGATCTGGCTCAATAATTTGCGCCAATCGGGTGCTGAGCTGACGATTCCTCTACTCGGCAGCTACTCATTCAGCCAATTGCCAGCCCAATTCGAGCCCGCGAAATATGAGAGGATGGTATTCGGTCTCATTCTGATCATCATGATGATTTTCCGTCCTCAAGGGATACTGCCGCCCGATTACGAGCGGAAGAAGTAGCATGGCATTGTTAGAGCTTCGTGCCATTTCGAAGCGGTTCGGCGGGTTGCAAGCGCTGGCTAATGTGAGCTTAGCGCTGGACGATGGCATGATCGCTTCATTGATCGGACCCAACGGCGCCGGGAAAACCACACTATTCAATACCTTGACGGGGCTGTATCGACCCGATCAGGGTGAGATCGTCTTTCGCGAACGCTCGCTCATTGGTCTGAAGCCGGAAAATATCACCGCTGCCGGAATCAGCCGCACGTTTCAAAATATCCGGCTGTTTTCCGATATGACGGTTCTCGATAATGTGTTGGTCGGAATGCATGCACGGCTGCAGACTAGCTTGCCGGCCATTCTGTTAAGATCCAAAGCGTTCCATGCGCAGGAACGCCAAGCGCGGAGCCGCGCGCTGGAATTGGTAGAGCTTACGGCTTTGCACGGACGAGAGCATACGTGGGCCGGGCAATTATCGTACGGTGAGCAGCGGCGGTTGGAGATCGCCAGAGCATTAGCGGCAGGGCCGGAAATTTTGCTCCTCGATGAACCGACGGCGGGGATGAACGCCCAGGAAGCGCAGAACCTGATGGCTCTCTTCGAAGAGCTGATCGGAAATTACGTGAAGGCGATCCTGCTGATCGAGCACAATATGCGAGTGGTCATGGGGATTTCGCACTGGATTCACGTCCTGGATTACGGCGAAAAAATCGCGGAAGGAAATCCTGACAAGGTGCGGCGCGACCCGCGCGTGATCGAAGCTTATCTTGGGCAAGGTCCGTGGGCTCCCGATGCTCGAGATTAAGGACATTCATGTTTATTATGGCGCCATTCACGCGCTGAAAGGGGTAGCGCTTACGGTGCAGCGCGGTGAGCTCGTGACATTGATTGGCGCCAATGGCGCAGGTAAAACCACAACGTTGAAAACGCTGTCTGGTCTATTACGGCCGGAGCGCGGCGCCATTCTCCTCGATGGACAGACGCTAGACAAAACTGAAGCCCATGAAATTGTGCGTCGAGGCGTTGCTCATGTGCCGGAAGGCCGGAAAATTTTCCCCCGTTTCACAGTGCTCGAAAACCTCAATATCGGGGGTTACGTCCGTCACAAGGCTGCACTGGCGCCGGAGCTCGATTTCGTCTTTCAAATTTTTCCGCGCTTAAAAGAACGGCAAAAACAATATGCGGGGACGCTTTCGGGAGGCGAACAGCAGATGCTTGCGATCGGTCGGGCGCTGATGGCCAAACCCAAACTTTTGCTACTCGACGAACCGTCGATGGGGCTTGCGCCAAAAATTGTCGAGCAGATCCTGGAAACCATCCGCACAATCAATCGAGCCGGGGTTACCGTCCTCTTGGTAGAACAAAACGCGGCTATGGCGCTGGCCATCTCGCATCGGGGCTATGTCCTGGAGACCGGGCACGTAACTCTCCAAGGTACGGCGAGCGAGCTGGCGGGCAACGATTTAGTGAGACAGGCTTATCTCGGCGGATAACGCTCGCTGCGTCTTTAAAGAGCGGCGGCGAAACGTTAGACTCAACTGCAATGCAATACCAGACTCGGCAAATGATGTTCGGTCCGGGAAGCGTGACCCCGGCCGTCAAGTTCCTTCTGATCGCCAACACGGCTGTCTTCGCCGTCCAAACGGTCCTTGGCGCCGCCACAGATTACCAGTTGACACTTTACTTCGGTTTAGTGCCGCCGCTGGTCCTCCATGAATTTTATATTTGGCAGCTTTTTACTTACCAGTTTTTGCATGGCGGACTGCTGCATATTCTATTCAACATGCTCGCCGTGTGGATGTTCGGCTGCGATCTCGAGCGGCGTTGGGGCAGCAGTTTTTTCCTGCGTTATTATTTCATCACAGTGATCGGCGGCGGTATTCTCAATACGCTGTTCGTGCCCAATCAGATGGGACCGAGCATCGGTGCGTCGGCGGGAGTTTACGGTATCCTGCTCGCATACGGTTTGATTTATCCGAACCGGATTGTGTACTTCTATTTTCTCTTTCCAATCAAGATGAAACACTTTGTGTGGATCATCGGCGCGATCGCGCTTTATTCTTCGATTACGTCGAGTCAGGGAGGCATCGCGCACCTCGCGCATCTCGGTGGCATGGTGTTCGGCTACGTTTATCTGCGCGGTTTCAATCCTTGGGAATGGTTTAAAGATTATCGCGATCGCCGCCGCCTCGCGCGACTCAAGCGGCGCTTTCAGCTGCATACCGGCGGCAAAGATGACGATCGCGGAAGAATGTTTCACTAGAAAACTCGTAAGCGTTTTGCACATCTTTTCCTGTTATCCGCTAGAGTAACTCCCAGTTTTCTGATCCGCACTTTTCCCGGCGCACCGGCTGGTTATCCTCAAGTTAAATTAGTTTTACACCGTTCAGCAGAGTCTGGCAGATTTTATCGGCCGATACTTACCGATGCGGCGGACCGCGTCGCTCATCGTATTTGCCCATCCGGCGAACGTTAAAACCGCCTGTTCCTCAGTCTCGGAAAGCTCAAAAACTGCAGTTTTCGTTTTGCGCTCCTGGGTCGATGTGGTACGAATAAAAAGTTATGCGTAGCGCTGGAGCGCTGCGCCCGACTGGTTATGGCGGACAGAAACTTTTCACCTTCGGAGCTTTATGAAGCTTGGCGCGTGCTATCGCTGGAGGAGCGCGTCGAAGGATTTGAATTTTTAAAGCGCGACGACGCGGACGATTTCTTTTTGCAGTTGAGCGCGGGCGATCGAGCCGAGTTGCTGCTGGCGCTGCCTCCCGGCGAACGGCGCCTATGGATGAGACTCTTGGCGCCCGACGATGCCGCCGACGTCGTGCAGGAGGCTCCTGTCGAAGATCGTGAAACTTTACTGAGTTTGCTCGATGTGCAGACCCGAAGGGAAGTGAAGGGTCTTCTGGACTACGCCGAGGACGAAGCCGGCGGCTTGATGAATACGCGTTATTCCCGCCTACGCGCGGATATGACGGTGGACGAGGCCATCAGCTATCTCCGTAAAGACGCGCGTATGCGCGAGAAGACGGTTTACTACGTGTTCGTCGTCGACGCGCAAGAGCACCTGCTCGGCGTCGTGTCGTTCCGAGATCTGCTGGTATCTCCGGGCGACAAGTTCGTGCGCGATGTCATGCGGGACGAAGTTATTTCCGCTCCTGAAGATTTGGACCAAGAGGCTCTGAGCAAGCTCTTCATGCGGCACCATCTCTTGATGATACCGATCGTGGATGCGGAGGGGCGCATCAAGGGCGTCGTCAACGTCGATGATATCGTCGACGTCGTCCAAGAGGAAGCGACCGAAGATATCCAAAAAATCGGCGGCGTGGAAACCCTCGAGGGGCCGTATCTCCAGGTGCCGTTGTTGATCATGATTCGTAAACGCGCCGGCTGGTTGGCGGCGCTGTTTTTAGGTGAAATGCTCACCGCCACCGCGATGGGGCAATTCGAGACTGAAATTGCTCGCGCTGTGGTGTTGGCGTTGTTCGTCCCGCTGATCATCAGCAGCGGCGGCAATTCAGGCTCACAAGCCACCACCCTGGTCATCCGCGCAATGGCGCTCGGCGAAGTTCGGCTGCGTGATTGGTGGCGTGTCATCCGTCGTGAGGTCGTGACCGGCTTGAGTTTGGGTGCGATCCTCGCTTCCATTGGCCTAGCTCGTATCCTCCTTTGGCAGTTTTTATTCAATGCGTATGGCGAGCACTATTTTCTAGTTGCGCTGACCGTTGCCTTGAGCCTCGTCGGCGTCGTCCTATGGGGCTCACTCGCGGGCTCCATCCTGCCATTTATTTTGCGCGGTCTCGGGTTTGACCCCGCAAGCGCCTCGGCGCCGTTTGTGGCGACTTTGGTCGACGTGACGGGACTCGTCATTTACTTCACCATCGCCGCAGGAGTGCTGAGCGGCACATTGCTCTAGCTTCCTCCGCAGCGCAATTCGTTTCGCGTTCTGCCATCGCTTTTCCGGTCTGTGTGATTGGGTTAAGATCTTTTTCAGTGGTAAATTTTTATGGATCGAATTGCCGGCGAACTGGCCAGGATTCTAGGGAGCGAGCGGATTTCCGTAGATCCTTCTCAACTGGACGAGCTTTCCTGGGACGCCCTGAGCGAAGGGCGAATTCACCCACACCATAGGCCCGAGCTGCATCGCCCGATTTGCGTCGTAAGACCGCAATCCACCGAGGAGGTGCGCCGGGTCGTTGAATTCGCCAATACGGAAATCGTCGCCGTGGTGCCGTTCGGAGGCGGTTCTGGTTTGATGGGAGGTGCGTTGTCGATCCGGCCCTGCGTGGCTCTCGATCTGCGTCAGATGAACCGCATCATCAATGTCGATACCGAAGCGCATACCGTGCGAGTC
Organism: Binatia bacterium; assembly: GCA_036558765.1. Taxonomy (GTDB): domain Bacteria; phylum Desulfobacterota; class Binatia; order UBA9968; family UBA9968; genus DP-20. The sequence goes on from DATBEY010000338.1 coordinate 25,359, forward strand.
GAAGCCGGTGTTGTTCTTGAATCGCTGGATACGACTTTGAGCCAATCGGGTTTCATCCTAGGCCACGATCCTTGGACCGTGCCCGTCGCTACAATCGGCGGCGCGATTTCTACTGATAGCGTCGGCTATCGCGCGGGTATCTACGGTTCCATGGGCGAACAGGTGCTCGGTTTGGAAGCGGTCTTGCCGAACGGCGAGGTTCTGCGGACGCCGCCAGTGTCTAAGCGATCGGTAGGAATCGATTTGAACGCTCTTCTGATCGGCGGCGAAGGCTGCTTCGGGGTTGTCACAGAGGCGACAATTCGGATTTTTCCAAAACCTGCGGTACGGGTGTTCTGCGGCTTTCTATTTTCTTCCTTTGAGCAGGGTTTTATCGCGATTCAGAACTTGTTTCACAAGCGTCTGCGCCCGGCGCTGCTCGATTACGGCGACGATGAAGACGAGCATGAACCTGGGGCGCTCTTGTATCTGGTTTTCGAAGGCAATGAGCGGGTCGTCGTGGCGGAATCGGAGCTCGCGATCGGGATCTGCTCTGAGTACGGCGGTAAATCGCTTAGGCCGGAGGAGCCTGAACATTTTTGGCTCGAAAGGCACGATATAGCGCGCCGGTTTATGGAAAACCGCCGGCAACGGCGTGAACGAGGCCGCGACGGAATTTATCGCGACTGGATCCATGTGGCGCTGCCAGCGTCGCAAGTTCTTCCATTCAGACGGGCAGCGCAGAATGTAATCCGCCGGCGTGGAGTCCTTCTCCAGGAGAGCGGACTATGGGTGCAACCCGAGCTCTTTTCGATGAGGCTAGGTGCCGAAGAGGGTTCGTTGCCAAATGCACAGTTGGCGCTCGAAGAGACAGTGGAATCACTGCTTCGTCTTGCGCAGCAGATGGGCGGCTCGATGGAGTATACCCATGGCGTCGGGGTCAAGCTCGCACCGCTCATGGCTAGCGAGCACGGCTATGGGCTGGAAGTCATGCGTCGCATCAAGCGAGCAGTCGATCCGAAAAATATTATGAATCCAGGCAAAATGGGTCTTTAACGACGGAAAATTTGGAGCACAGGAACCCATCGTCGGAAAGAGCCGCGGTCGCCCTAGGGTAGCATCACCGCGAGGAACCGGCTTTGACAACAGCTGGAAATCCATATAGATAAATAGAGGTAGTCTGGAGTGAAGAGATTAAGACTCAACCGATATTTTTCCGCTAGCGTCCATCAATAGAAATGCACCCCAAGGGGTGCATTTTTTTTTATTTGGAGGGTCAAGACTTGCAGGCACAGATCGAAATTTTGGCATCGTTACAAACTGTTGATCGGGAAATCAAAGAGCAAACCAGCCGGAAGCAGAAATTGCTCGATGAGTTGCGCGTCATGGAAAAGCAGATTCAGGTCAAGAAAGGGGAAATCGACGGAGTAAAAACGGTGCATGCCGAAAAGGAAAAATTACGCGCCGAAAAAGACCGCGTATTGCAGGACGAAGGTCGAAAAGCCATGGACAAACGGATGCGCATGAACCGCATCAAAAATGTCAAAGAGCTGCAGGCTCTTCAGCGCGAAATCGAGCTTATGAGACAAACCAATGGCGAGCTCGAGGAGGAGCTCATCAAGATCATGCAGGAAATGGACGAGATTAAAAAACAGATGCAAACCAAGGAATCCGAAATGGCAGTGATGCAGCAAGAATGGCAAAACAAACAAAACGAGCTGCAATCGGAGATCACCGGGATCGATGCTGCTGTTTCCGAGGCAGCAAGCCGACGGCAAAGCATCGCAGCGCAAGTGACGGGTGATTTGATTTCGCGCTATGAGCTAATTTTCTCTCGTCGCGGCGGCACGGCGGTCGTCGAAGTAGCGGGAGGAATCTGTCAAGGCTGCTACATGAATCTTCCACCGCAACTATGGAATGAAATCATCCGAAACGAAAAGCTGCATTTGTGTCCAAGCTGCCAACGGATCCTTTTCGTGAAGCCTCGCGCGGAATAGCGGCGTTTTAATTGCGGCGAAAGGTTTCTTTCCTTTGGGTTCATAGCCCAAGCGAATTTCTCAAACCGTTCGCGACTATTTCTTCCCAAGATTTCTACCCAGTTCACTCGTATTTGCGTGGTCATTCGCACCGTGTTTGGTCTCGTGGTTTGCGTCAGCCTGAGTCCTAACGTATCCTCGCGTGTGAGCTAGCTAATTGTTTCAACCCACGGCTCACGCTTCAATCAAGCGTGATCAACTCGCTCGGGCTAAAGTGGATTAAGCGATCGCTCTGTGCGCTTGCGCAGGGAGGAAAGTCCGGACTCCATAGGACAAGGTGGCCGCTAATGGCGGCTCCGAGTGATCGGGGGAAAGTACCACAGAAAAAATACCGCCAGCCCTGTGTGGCTGGTAAGGGTGAAAAGGCGAGGTAAGAGCTCACCGGTTCGCCAGTAATGGCGAACGCATGGCAAACCCCACCTGGAGCAAGGCCAAATAGGAGGGTGAGTGGTCCGCTCGTAGCCCTCGGGTATGGTCGCTCGACCCCTCGAGCAATCGAGGGGCAAGATGAATGATCGCTATGGTTCTTTTTATGAGCCATCACAGAATCCGGCTTATCGATTCACTTTAGCCCGGCAAGTACTCTTCTTCGCCCTCCGGCCACACGTCTTCTAGGCCTGCTTTCATCAGTTCTGAACGCCAGATTTTGGCGCTGAGTTTTATTGCGTGACCAGCGTGAATTCAGCGCTAAAAAAGTTCGAAAATCCTGAAAACTCAGGTCTTTTTTGTTGACAGGTGGGACTGAACGAACTATAAGTGGCGCTTAGTGGGAAAAGGTGGGATAAAAATCTAATATTCCCCACCGATTCAATCAATCTATGTTTCGCGGCAGCTTTGAGCACACCATAGACAACAAAGGACGGCTGAGCATCCCGTCAAAGTTCCGCGACGTTCTGGTCGGTAAGGGCGACGAGCGGATTGTGATGACCAATTTCGTCATCGACGGTAAACGCTGTCTCGATGTGTATCCAGTCGATGCGTGGCTGCACTTCGAGGAGGAAATCCGTAGGAAGCCAAAGTTCGATCCGCGCATGGTCAGATTTCAAAACTATTATCTCGGCTCTGCCTGCGAATGCAGCCCTGATGACCATGGGCGAATTCTTATTCCACCGGCGCTCAGAAAGTACGCTGATCTCAAGCGCGACGTCGTTTTGGTTTCGGCGCTGGAAAAGTTTCGGGTTTGGGACCGCGATGCTTGGAAGCAAATTTTCGTCGAGGCTGAAGATAAATTAATGCAGGATCCAGATTTCCTCGGTGACTTGGGACTCTAGCTTGACTCCCGGGCGGCGAAAGGAGAATTACGAATGCTAGCGCGAAAACCGATTCAGGATATCTCGGTGCTGGACGTCACCGGCGATATCGATTTTCGTGAGATGATTCGCATCAAAGAGGCGATCGGTTCGTTGATCGAAAAAGAGCGGACCAAAGTCGTTCTCAATCTCAAGTCGGTGGACCACATCAACTATCTCAGCATCGGTGTATTACTAGAGCGGCTGAAGTTACTTAGAAATTTGAACGGCGACCTCAAGCTCGCGGGAATGAGTCCATTCCTGCGCGACATCTTCAAAGTCGTGGGTATGGACCGCTTCTTCGAGGATTACACGTCTCTGGAAGATGCCATTGAAAGTTTCGATGATGATTGGGAGGGCGACGGTACGAGCCACTGAGGTGTACAAGCACATTCCGGTCTTGGTCCGGGAGGTCATTGACTTACTCGCTCCTGCACCGAGCAAACGGTATCTGGATGGAACATTGGGAGGCGGCGGTCACGCCGAAAAAATTTTAATATCGAGCAGTCCCGACGGGCAACTGTTGGGGCTGGATCGGGACGACGAAGCCATCGCCGCTGCTCAGGTGCGGCTGCGCCGATTTGACCGACGGTTCATCAGTCGACAAACGAGCTTTGCCGAAGCTTTGAGTATTCTGCAAGAGATCGGCTGGGACCAAGTGGATGGAGTTGTGTTGGATTTGGGGATTTCGTCTCATCACATTGATGTTCCGGAGCGCGGGTTTAGTTTTCGCTCGTCGACGCGGCTGGATATGCGGATGGATCGCCGGCAGGCTTTGGATGCCGAGCGGATCGTCAATTCAGCGACGCAAGCCGAGCTGGAACAGATTTTTCGGAATTATGGCGAAGAACCGCAGGCCCGGCGCATCGCGCAAGCTGTTGTCAGAGACCGAGAGGTGCGCACATTACAGAGTACCGCCGATCTGGTTCAGGTCATTGAAAAGATAAAGGGCCGCGGCCAACGCGGACATCATCCGGCGACGCGAGTGTTTCAGGCGTTGCGAATGGCTGTCAATCAAGAACTGGACCATCTCGAACGGTTCCTGGCAAATGGATACGAAACGCTTCGCCCGCAGGGACGAATGGCGATCATCTCGTTTCATTCGCTGGAAGACCGGATCGTGAAAACGAAATTCCGCCAGTGGAGTCGCGATTGTCTTTGCCCGCCGAGAACCTTGCGGTGCCAATGCGGTTGGAGTCGAAAGGTGAAGCTGCTGACCAAGAAACCGGTGCTGCCGTCGGCTGCCGAGATCCACGCGAATCCGCGCGCACGTTCGGCAAAATTGCGCGCAGTGGAAAGGATCTAACGAGGTGACTCGAGCCGCCAGTGCGCCGGCGCGCCGAATGCCGGGCGCTAAGCGAGAGCGTGTACCGCGCCATGAACACAAGCGCAACCGCCGCCACTTTGTCTGTGTCGCCGGGTTAGCGCTGGTTCTGGTCGGGGTGGTTTTAGTGCATGTGTGGTTACGGCTGCAGGTCGTAAAGACCGGATACGTGCTTGCGACCGCGACCAAATTACAGGCGCGTTTGGAACAAGAAAACCGCGAACTGCAGATCGAATTGGCCACGTTGACTTCACCTGATCGTCTCGAGTCATTGGCGCGCCGGCGCTTGGGGCTGGTGCCCCCAGAGAAAGGTCAGGTCATTGTTTTGCCATGAGAAGACCGACGCGACGGAACGTTCGCCGAATCGCCGCGGCCAAGATTTTGTTTGCCGCATTATTTTTGGCAGTTGGCGGACGCGCGATTCAACTCCAACTCTGGGAAGGTGACAGGCTCATGCGGCTTGGGCAGCGCCAGCATCTAAAGGAATGGATCGTGCTGCCCAAGCGTGGAGCAGTTTTCGATCGCACCGGCGAGCCGCTGGCCTTGAGTATGGAATCGCAGTCGGTATATGCCCGGCCGCATCGGATTCAAGATCCCGCTCGACTCGCCCGGAGTTTGGCGCAAATTCTTACTCTTCCGCTTGCCGAGATCAAACAGAAGATCACTGCGGAAAAACCATTCGTCTGGGTGAAGCGCCAAGTCTCCTCGGCGGAAGCGGAGAAGATTCAAGCGCTCAACGTGGATGGGATCGGCATGTTTTACGAGCCGCACCGTCAGTACCCGCAGGGTCAATTGGCCGGTCAGCTGATCGGTTTCGTCGGGCGCGATTCCGAGGGGCTCGAAGGTCTTGAGCTCAAATACAACGAGTATATTCGTGGTGAAACCGGCTCGTCCATTGCCGAGCGCGATGCGCTCGGGCGACGTGTGCTCGTGCAAGGAATCGAAGGTCTACACATTCCGCCGGGGAGCGATATTCACCTTACGCTGGATACCTCAATACAGTACATGGCAGAAAAAGAGCTCGAAGCTTCGGTGATGAAATATCGCGCCAAGGCCGGTGTGGCTATCGTCGTTGAGCCATTAACCGGCGAAGTTATTGCGTTGGCAAATTACCCATCGTTCAATCCCAACAACTACGCCAAAGAATCGCCCGAACAGCGACGCAACCGCGCGGTGACAGACAGTTTCGAACCGGGATCCACGTTCAAAACGATTCTCGCCGCGGCGGCTTTGGAGGAAGGAATTGTCGGGAAAGACGATTTATTCTATTGCGAAATGGGTAAATACCCGTACGCTGGTAAGATCATTCATGACACCCATCCTTACGGATGGCTCTCCTTCTCAAAGATTCTTCAGGTTTCCAGCAATATCGGCTTCACCAAAGTCGCGGAGAAGGTCAAAAAGGACCGTTATTACCAGTACATCGAAAAATTCGGTTTTGGTCAATTGACGGGTATCGATGTGCCGGGCGAAGTCCCGGGGCTGGTGCGAAAGCCCGAGAGTTGGTCGGCGATTGATCTGGCAACTCAGGCTTTTGGTCAGGGCATTTCCACCACACCGTTACAGTTGGTCATGGCCTATGCCGCGATCGCTAATGGCGGATTTCTCATGCGTCCGTACGTGGCTCGGCGAGTGCTCGCGCCCGATGGCCAAGTGGTCGTGGAAAACCAACCGCACGTCGTGCGGCGTGTGATCTCCGAAAAAACCGCCAAACTGCTGGCGTCGATGCTTCAGGACGTCACCAGCGAAGGCGGTACCGGCGTAATGGCCAACCTCGAAGGGTTCGAGGTTGCCGGCAAGACCGGCACTGCGCAAAAAGCGGATCCGGTGCACGGCGGATATGCGGCGAAAAAACGTGTCGGTTCGTTCGTTGGGTTTGTGCCGGCAAATAACCCGAGACTCGTGGCGCTGGTGCTGATCGATGAGCCCGAGGTGAATGTCTACGGCGGCATCGTGGCGGCACCGGTGTTCCGCAACATTGCTCAAGGCGCTTTACGGCGTCTGGCAGTCGCGCCGGACAAAGTCTCGCCGCTTCCGGTTGCCGAAAATCAACCAGAAAGAGTTAATCGCCGACCAATGAAGCGCATCAATCCCGCTGCTGGACCCAATGATGGATCACCTGATTTCGTCGGCTTGAGCCTGCGCGAAGCTTTGGAAAAAGCGCAGACGCTCAGAGTGAAGCTTCGCATCCAAGGAAACGGTTATGTAGTCAAGCAATCGCGAGCGCTCGGGAAGGACGACGAAGAAGTGGTACTGTTGAATTTACAAGGGTAAGCGATGCACATCAGAGAGTTTCTTGCCATCGACGGGGTGGAACGAGCCGACGGGGATCTCGAACAGGAAATAAACGGACTGACCTATGATTCGCGGCAAGCGGGCCCCGGCCGATTGTTTTTTGCCGTGGCGGGAGAAAAGGTCGACGGCCACGACTATATAGAGGAGGCGGTCCGTCGGGGAGCGGCGGCGGTGGTCTTTTCACGTCAGGAACTCTCGCCCAAGGCGCCGGCAGCGATCCAAGTCAAAAACGTTCGGCGCACAATGGCTCTCTGGGCCGGTGAGTTTTTTTCACGGCCAAGCGAGAGGCTAACGCTTGTCGGGGTAACTGGCACCAACGGCAAAACCACACTTTCTTATCTTGTCGAGTCCATCTTGGAGGCTGCCGGTCTCGAGCCTGGCGTCATAGGAACGGTCAATTATCGTTATCGAGGGCGTGAGTTCCCTTCGCACCACACCACTCCAGAGGCGATCGATTTGCAGCAGATGCTCGCCGAGATGTGCCGGGCCGGTGTCAGGTCGGTGGCCATGGAGGCATCGTCTCACGCGTTGGCGCAGGAAAGAGTGCGCGCACTGGCTTTCGACATCGGTGTATTTACAAATCTCTCGCGTGATCATCTCGATTACCATCGTGACATGGAAGATTACTTTTTGGCCAAGTCGCGCCTGTTTACAGATTATCTGAGCGCCAGTCCCAAGCCGAACAAGGCCGCGGTGATTTATGGCGAAGATCCGCGCGCCCAAGAGTTGTTTGCGATGCTTCGCGGCACGAACATCGAAGTGTGGAGCTACGGGGAGGGGCCGCAATGGGACGTGCATCCGCTGCGGGTCGAGAAAGACGTGCAGGGTTTGCGCGGCACGGTCCAAATGAGAGAAAGCACAATCGAAGTGAATTCACCGCTGGTGGGCGCGGCAAATCTACAAAACATTTTGGGAGCGATTGGCGTTGCTGCGGCACTGCGACTGGATCGCCGAGCGATCGCCGCAGGGGTTGAGAAGCTTCGCTCCGTTCCCGGTCGGCTGGAAAAAGTTTCAAATCGTCTCGGCATTACGATTTTGGTCGACTATGCCCATTCGCCGGACGCGCTGGAGAAGGTTCTCGGCGCCGTCCGGTCGATCACCCACGGAAAACTGATTACTGTGTTTGGCTGCGGCGGCGATCGTGATCGCGGCAAGCGACCGGTCATGGGCGAAATCGCCGGCCGATTGAGCGATGTCACGGTGCTGACTTCCGATAATCCGCGCAGTGAAAATCCAATGGCGATTCTCGACGAAGTTGAAGCCGGCATGCGTCGAACGGAAGCGATGAAGCTTAGTGGCTCAAGTTTGCAGTCTCGAGTTGCCGAACTCCGAACGCCAACAGCCGAACCCAAGCGCGGTTATTTCATCGAAGCCAATCGACGCACGGCGATCAGCGTCGCGTTGAGCAACGCGCGGCCCGGCGATCTGGTCTTAATCGCCGGAAAAGGCCATGAAGATTATCAAATCTTGGGTGCCGAAAAGATTCATTTTGACGATCGCGAGGTTGCCCGCGAGGAAGCGGAGCGGCGCGCCGGCGGATAGACAACACGAGAATGGGCTGGGGCAAGCAAGAACTGGTCACTGCCACCGGCGGCAAGATCCTGCGCGATGGAAAGCAAATGGGCTTCGGTGAGATTGTAACGGACTCGAACAAAGCTGAAGCCGGGGCGGTTTTTATTGCGTTGAAGGGTGAACGCCACGATGGTCACCGCTTCATCGGAGACGCCGTGCGCCACGGCGCCGCGTGCGTCATCCTGGAGCGCGTGCCGAAGAAAATGCCAGCCGGTGAGGCGAGCATCGTCAAAGTGCCGGACACGCTTCGCGCGCTCGGAGATCTTGCGCACTATCGGCGCGAGCGGATGGCGCCTAAAGTTTTGGCGATTACAGGTTCCAACGGAAAAACCACGACCAAAGAGATGCTTGCGGCCATTCTCGAAGAAGCCCGTCTCGATGGCCAGCGATTGCGCGGTCGAGTCTTAAAGACTGAGGGAAACTTTAACAATCTCGTGGGTCTGCCATTGACTCTCTTGCGCTTGCGTCAAGAAGACAAAATTGCCGTTGTGGAGCTCGGTACCAACCATCCGGGTGAAATTCAGCGCCTTGCCGAAATCGCTGATCCTGATGGCGGAATCATCACTTCGGTTGCAGGTGCACACCTGGAAGGGCTAGGCACTCTCGCCGGCGTAGCGCGCGAAAAAGGCGCTCTTTACCGAAAGGTTCGTGCCAATGGTACGGTCGCGGTGAATCTCGACGATCCTTGGGTTCGAAGGCTCGGCTCGGCCTTCAAAGGCCGCAAGATTACGTACGGCAAGCGGGGTTGGGTACGAGCGCTGTCGTGGCGGTTGCGCGGCACGCAAGGGGTCCAATTCAAGCTTCAAGCCGGCAGCGAGGCGTGTAACGTGCGCCTGCATTACCTCGGCGAGCACAATATCAACAATGCTCTGGGCGCCGCGGCTTTAGCGTTGGGTGCAGGCGTAAATCTCGCTGCGATTCGTCGCGGACTTGCCAACGCTCGGCCGTTTTCGATGCGCATGGAAGTCGACGAGTGGAACGGCGTGGGGATTATCAACGACGCCTACAATGCAAATTCGGCATCAATG
>DATBEY010000339.1:0-3293 GCA_036558765.1 Binatia bacterium
CGCCGAAACTGCGGCAAAAAAATTCGGCCTGGAGACGGCCGGTTACGCGATCAAGTCCAGCGACGAGTTGAAAACAACAGTGGCGAGTCTGCAGCCGATGCCCGCTACGGCAATTTTTCAAATTCCCGACGAACTGGTAGAGAGTGAATCCGAGTTTCTTTTTGAGACCGCGCGCGCAAAAAAATTCCCCACGATGTTCAACCAGGAATCTTGGGCCATCGGCGGCGCCCTCGCCGCCTACGGTCCCAACTACCTCTCCATGGGACAACAGGCCGCGCGCTTAATCGACAAGATTATCAAAGGTGAAAAGCCGGCGAGCCTCGGCATCGAGCGAGCAGCCAAATTCGACCTCACCCTCAATTATCGTACCGCCCGGTTTCTCGACCTGCAGTTCACTCCTGAAATTTTAAAAAAGGCCGCCAAAGTGATCCGGTAGCACGACTCGATGGAAGGTCTTGCCGATACCATTCGCAGTGTTCTGATTTTCTCCGGGCTGTCGCGCGAAGACGTTGCCAAGGTACTCGGCAAAATGGAAGAGATCTCGTTCGAAGCCGACGCGACGATTTTTTCTCAGGGCGAGCAGGGCGACGCGTTCTATCTGATTCAGTCGGGCGCCGTGCAAGTCCTATTGGAAAGCGGCAGCGATAAATCAGAGGTGGTGGCGATTCTCGGGCCGCGCGATTGGTTCGGCGAAATGGCGCTGCTGACAGGTGAGCCGCGATCGGCAACCATTCGTACGATCAAATCGACGTCGCTGTGGCGGCTCCGGCGTGAAGACTGGGATGAGTTGATTGAAAAACATCCTACCTGGTTATTGCAGTTAAGCGCGACGCTCAGCAAGCGGCTCTCCTACGTGGACCGCCAGTATTCCACCGGCCGCGAAGCTTTTAATGCCCTCGCGGAGGAATTCTACTCGGCGCGAGAGCCGGATGAGCAGGCATTCTTTCGGCAGGCTTCCCTGATTGGCGCCGCGGACAAACGCACGTGGAGCGAGATTTTTCAAAATAGCGAGTCGACCCATCTCATTATCGAGCTTGGCGATGGTCAGTTCCCGCTGATTCGCCGGCTGGAAAATGGCCAATACGAATTGCACAGTTTTTTCAGAGATTTTCTTCGGGAAAAACTGCATGCCGTCGAAGGCGAGGAGATGACTCGGCGGCTGCATACGCGCTTTGCTGAGCGCTATGAAGCCCTCGGCAATCCGCGCGAGGCGATCCATCACCGCGTCGAAGCCGACGACTGGTCCAGTGCGATCCGGCTTTTGACTGCCGCCAGCGAACATCTCCTCAACGAAGCACCGCTCTTTATCAAGACCGTTCTCGAAAAGTTTCCGCCGGAACAGCTTTTGGCCGATCTCCGCTTGGTCAATTTGCGTGCGAGCGCTCTGATCCAATTAGGCGATATGGCGGGGGCTTACCGGAGCTATCGCGAAGTGTTGACACAAAAAGCGTCTAGTGCCGACGGCATCGCCGTCTATCGGCGCATGGCGGAAACACTGGCCCAGCGCAATGACTACGGACAAGCGATCAATCAATTGCGCAGCGCGCTCAATGTAATCAGCCAAGAAAGCGCGGCTGGTTACCAAGAGCGCGTTCAGGAAATCAGCTTGCCTGGCTTTCCGATGGCTTCGCCTGGTGCGGGAACAAAACCACAGTCCCGTAGCGTGCTGAAGCGATGGAAGTCCCTATTTGGCTCGCCTTCCTTCACCAAATGGTTCGGTGCGGTATTTGGCCTTGCAGTAGGCGGTTATCTTTGGTTCGGACAACCGGACATCGGCCTGGATGCCTCTGCCACCAAATTGTTGGGCTTGATTTGCTTCACGCTCATATTTTGGGTTTTTCGCGTGTTGCCCGACTATGGCGTGGCGCTTGTCTTCGCAATGGTGATCATCCTCACCAAGCTCCAATCGGCGGAAACCGTCATGGGTGGATTCGCCAGCACAACGTGGTTCATGACCCTCGGTGTCTTAGGTTTGGGCGCCGCGATTACGGGCTCCGGGTTGTTTTACCGCTTCTCGCTCCACCTCGTCCGCATGTTTCCGCTAAGTTATTACTGGCAGATTATTGCGACGGGAGTGATGGGCGTTGTCGTTATGGCATTGATCCCGCAGCAGACTGCGCGCACGGTGATTACCAGTCAAATGCTGGTGAACCTTTCCGAGAGCCTGGGTTATAAGACCCCCTCCAGAGCATCAACTGGATTGTTCGTCGCCAGTTTTCTTGGCCTTGGCCAACTGGGATTTCTATTCCTGACCGGCTCGACCACGAGCCTGATCGCCTGGGGCTTGTTGCCCAATGATGTACGGGCACAGTTTACCTGGGGTTACTGGTTCATTGCGGCCCTGCCGCCGACTCTGGTCGTCATCGTAATCATATTACTCTGCAGTATCGTCCTTTACCGGCCGGAGTCGCAGCCGAAAATCTCGTACACCATGGTGCAGACTCAACTCAATGTTCTCGGACCGCTCTCCTACAAGGAATGGATCAGTCAGGCAGTGCTTCTCTTCACGGTGGCAGGCTGGCTTACCGCGCCTTATCACGGCATTGACGGCGCGTGGATCTCTATCATCGCTTTTGCCGTTCTAGTGAATACCGGGATCATCGATTGGAACATGCTGCGCAAAGGCATCGACTGGGAGCTTTTGATTTACATGGGCGCGACCCTGAGCATCCCGATCCTTTTGAAGCAGGCGAGGATCGACGTTTGGCTCGTGGATGTAATGTCGCCGTTAATCGTGCCTTTTATCGATAGCCCGGTGCGGTTCTTTTTAGTCATCGCTCTGCTCACGTATGTTTTGAAGTTGGTTTTTACCAGCTTCCTGACGGTGGTGACTTTGTCCGTCGCACTACTGCCGCTGTCGATCGACGTCGGCATGAGCCCATGGATCATTGCCATGATCATTTTGATCGCTTCGGAAGTTTGGTTCTTTCCCTATCAGGTGGACTGGCACATGCTCGCTTACTCGACCACCGACGGCAAAGGGTTCTCCTATCCGCTGATGTGCCGGATCAATGTCTTTTATGCGCTCGCCTACATCGTTGCGCTGATCGTGGCGATCCCATATTGGCGTTATTTGGGCCTGATCGGCTAACACAGCTAGTTGCAACTAAGAAATTTTCCCTACCTTCTTTCAACAAATCATCCAGTGTTTTGCCGCCACTTTTCTCTCGCGGAAAACATCGGACCGACTGATCGCTTAAGAGAAGTCGAGCCGGCTACTTCGTTTCCACTTGTCGCATCCAAAGTTTACATTGCGACAGCCTCCTAACGGGCCGGAACCCGAAAACTGGTTA
>DATBEY010000340.1:0-5406 GCA_036558765.1 Binatia bacterium
GCTCAAACGTATTATCCCGCCCGACGATAAGGAAACCCTCGACCATGCCTACGAGGAAATGCGGGCGCGGGCGACGGTCGATTTGCTTCCACCCGATGCTGCGGTCGAGAATCTGGTAAAAATGATGACCTATGTGGACAAGCGAGCGGCGACATTGGACCGGAGTAAACTCGCCGACTATTCGATCCTCAAAGAGTTGCTGCAAAGCAGAATGAAAAGATAACTCGAAGTACTGGAGTGATGGAGTATTGGAGGACTGGGCTTCTCAACCCCATCACTCCACGATTCCCAGACTCCATGACCCCATTTTTTTCACCATGAGCGAAATTTCTTTCATCGACACGACGCTCCGCGATGGCCAGCAGAGTCTCTGGGCCCTGGGAATGAGAACCGATGCCATGCTTGGTGCCGCGGCGCAGATGGATCGCGTCGGTTTCGAATCGATGGAGTTTTTCGTTTCCATCATGATCAAGAAATATGTCCGGGAGCTCAAGGAAAATCCTTGGATTTGGGTGCGTGAAGGGGTGCAGCGTTTTCGCCGTACTCGCCTGCGCAATCACGGCGGCCTGCACGGATCGGGCGCGATGGAAAAATTGCCCCATGCCGCGATGAAACTTCTTGCCGAAAGGCTCGTATCCTATGGCATCACGCTCACCCGGACTTCGAACTGTTGGAATGATTTCGATGAGCTTCGTGACGAAGTGCGGGATCTGCGCAGCATCGGCATGGAAACGATCGTCAATTTAATCTACACGGTTTCACCGCGTCACACCGATGCATACTACGCGCAGAAGAGCCGTGATGCGGCCGGCATCAACCCATATCGCATCTGCTTCAAAGATGTTGGCGGCCTTCTGACGCCGGAGCGTGCGCGCACGCTGATCCCCGCGATTTTGCAAAACGCCGGTGCTGTGCCGGTCGAATATCATGCCCACTGCAACAACGGCCTCGCTACTCTGTGCTACCTCGAAGCGGTGCAGCACGGGATCACTTCGTTGCACACTGCCGTATCACCGCTCGCCAACGCGTCATCGCAGCCGTCAATTATCAGCGTCGCCCGCAATCTTCGAGCTCTCGGCCACACACCGCTCGTCAACGAAGCGGAAGTCAAACCCGTAGAAGACCATTTCACCGCGATCGCCAAGCGCGAGGGCTTGCCCGTCGGCAAGCCGTTTGCCTACGACGTCTCGCAATACTCACATCAAGTCCCGGGCGGGGTCATCTCCAACCTACGCCATCAGCTTCGCGTCATCGGCAAAGAAGATACCCTGCCGGAAACGCTGGAAGAAGCAGCTCGGGTGCGCGCCGACTTCGGTTACCCGATCATGGTGACGCCCTTATCTCAATTCGTCGTCAGCCAGGCGGCAATCAATGTCATTGTGGGTGAACGCTACAAAGAAGTCACCGATCAAGTGATTCAATATGCGCTCGGGATCTGGGGCCGCGAAGCCGCCGCAATAATGAACCCTGACGTCAAAGACAAAATACTGAATCGCCGCCGCGCTAAGGATTGGCACGGTTGGACCCCGCCAGATTTGAGTCTCGATCAAGTGCGGCAGAGACTCGGCGCAACGGTTTCGGATGAAGAACTACTTTTGCGCGTCTATGCCGGTCCCGAAGCCGTCGATGCGCTCAAGAGCGCCAGCGCGCCGAAGCCGCAAGTGGATGCCCGCCAATCATTGCTCCAGCTAATAGAGCAACTCAGCAAAAAGAAAGATTGCCGTCACGTGTACATCCGGCAAACTGGCATATCTCTGAAGCTCGCCAAATCTGCGCAAGCCGCGAATAACTGAGCGCGACTTTTAGAGTATCTGCACAGGCCCGAGCGACAGGCTGGTGGCCCTAATCTCGGCATCAAATCGCACTGATGAGGCGCCAGCGCTCACCTGCTATCCGATTGACCGGTTCTCATTTTGTCATTCTATCTCGAGCGTCAGACTGTGTGTTAATTGTCATTTCGAGGCAAAGCCGAGAAATCTTTCCTTTTGACGAGTTCTTTTAGTCCGCGCTCTGGAAAAAATTTCTCTCTCTGTTCGACATGTTAGTTTCTTTGCAGTTAGTTCCCGTTTTGGACCTATGTCTGCAGTGTTTCGGTGTTTCGTGGTTAACAGAGTCCCATACCATCAGATCCCGAGATAAGCGCGGCGCACTTCGGGATCTTGAGCAAGCTCGGATGCGCTGCCGGTTCGGACGATTCTCCCTGTTTCCAAAACGTAACCTCGGTCGGCAACATGAAATGCTGAGAAAATATCTTGTTCGACCAACAGAACCGTCACTCCGTTTTTGCGCACCTCCGCCAACTTGTCGATGAGCAGATCGACGACGATTGGCGCAAGTCCCAAACTCATTTCATCGATCATCAAAAGCTGCGGCCGCGCCATCAGTCCCCGTGCAATCGCGCACATTTGTTGCTCGCCTCCAGAGAGGCTGCCGGCCATTTGAAAGCGCCGCTCCTCCAGGATGGGAAAAAATTGATAGACTTGCTGTAGGTCGAAGGCGACTTCTTCACTCTTCTTGCGGCAATAGGCGCCCATCAGAAGATTGTCTTCCACTGTCATGTGATCAAAGAGTTGCCGCCCTTCGGGGACCTGAACCAAGCCAAGACTAAACACTTGGTCCGATGTCAGCCGAGCGAGGTCACGGCCATTAAAAAAGATTCCGCCTTGGCTCGAAATCACGCGTGACAAGGCGCGCAAAGTCGTTGTTTTTCCTGCACCGTTGCTCCCCACCAGCGCAACGATTTCGCCGCGCGTGATTTCAAACGTGATCTCGCTCAGCACGGTCATTGCGCCGTATCCTGCGCTCAATTTTTCGACTCGTAATAACGACTCACTCATGGCGCTTTGTGCCGAGATAAGCGGCAATGACCTGCTCGTTGCTGAGCACTTCCTGAGGTCGGCCTTCGGCGATTTTTTCACCATTGCGCAAAACCAGCAGCCGATCCGATAAGCTCTGAATCGCTTTCATGACGTGCTCGATGACGAGAATGCTGATTCCTTGGTCGCGAACCTTTTTGATGACTGTGATCACTTCCTCAATCTCGACGTGATTGAGCCCCGCCATGACTTCGTCGAGCAGGAGCACCTTGGGTCTCATCGCCAGCGCCTTGGCAAGCTCGAGCCTCTTACGGTCCGGTCCGCCGAGCGATTCGGCTCGCTGTTGCGCCCGGCGTTCAAGGCCCACGAACTCTAACCAGCGTTGCGCTCGTTCCCGGGCATCTTGAAGCACTTCGGAATGACCCGTTGCCCCGAAAAGCGCGCCCACTGCGACATTGTCGAGCACCGTCAAGTCCGGAAAGGGCCGCATAACTTGGAAAGTGCGGGCAATGCCAAGCCGGCCGCGTCGATACGCGGCAAGTCGACGAATCGATGCTCCCTCGAAAAACACTTCGCCTTCGCTCGGTTCGAGGGTTCCGCTGATCAGGCTGATCATCGTCGTTTTACCGGCGCCATTGGGACCGATTAGACCCAGAATCTCGTTTCGTTGAAGTGCGAAACTGACGTGATCGATCGCTAAAAGCCCTTGAAAGCGTTTTGTAAGACTGCGTACCTCCAGAATGTCGTCCATGCTAAACTCGGTAGGTCCGAATATTTTCCTGAAAATAACGCCAGCCCGATTGGCGGAAACGCCGAACCAAGTCTGCGAAGCCACGCGGCATAAAAACGATCGCGGCAACAATGACGATGCCGAAGAAGACGCTCGCTAGGCTGGTTACCTTGGTAGCGAGAATTTCTGAAATTGCCGACAATACGAAAGCGCCCAACACCGGCCCGAAAATGGTTCCTGGACCGCCAAACACCGCCATAATAATCATCTTCACGTTCAGCGCGACGTCGAACGCGCTTCCCGGGTCGAGATAGGTGATCCAGTAGGCGTGGATTCCGCCTGCAACTGCGGCGAAAACGCTACAGAGAGCAAACGCGAGAATTTTATACAACGTCGTATTCACGCCCATCACCGCTGCCGCCTGCTCGTTCTCTCTGATCGCGATCAGTCCAAACCCGAAACGACTGCGCGAGATCCACATAACAGCAAGAGTGGTGACAACCAACAGGATCAGGGAGAGTTCGAAAAACAACGCGTCTCCCTTCACCAATGGCAGGATGAGCCCGACATTGCGGCCGGCGATTTCGAGATTGGAAACAATCGCGGTCATCACCTCTGCCAAGCCCAGCGTCGCGATAGCGAAGTAGTGGCCGCGCAAACGCAAAACCGGCAGACCCAGAAGAATCGCAAAGCCCACAGCGAGGCTGATTCCTATGGCCAGGCCGGCTGGGAACGGCAGTCCGTATTGCACCATCGCGATCGCCACACCATAACCGCCCAAACCATAAAAAACGGAGTTGCCAAACGAAGGGTAGCCGGTGTAACCACCGATAATATTCCAGCTCTGCGCCAGCGTTGCGAGAATTAGAGCGTTGATGCCGAATTGCACCAGAACCGCGGAACCCCACCAGGGCACAGTAGCGAGAAGCGCGATGCCAACGCCGGCCAAGGCCAGTTTGGTAGAAAACTTCACGCCGTTCGCCCGAGTAGGCCAGTGGGACGGACAATGAGCACCAACACTAAAATTCCAAAACTGACAACGTCGGTATAGGTGGGGCCGATGTAGAGAGCGGTCATAGCCTCAACAATACCGAGAAACAGTCCTCCGGCCAGCACGTAAATGGATTTATCCAATCCGCCGATGATGGCGATGGCGAAGGACTTCCCGGTTAAACCGGAGCCGATGTAAGGATTGATCTGCGACACGACGCCATAAAGTGTCCCAGCGGCGCCGGCGAGAGCCGCTCCGATCCCAAACGTGAGCGCGTACAGATGTCGCGGATTAACGCCGTAGAGGCGCGCGCCGATCAGATTCTGTGCGGTGGCGCGAATCGCTCTGCCGATACGGGTGTGCTCAAGAAACAGCCACAAACCGAAGGTCAAACCGAGCGCGACGCCAAACGCGAGCAGGCGCGCCAACGGCACGGTGGCGCCGAAGAAATTGAAGTTGGCGCCCGCATAGCTCGGATTCACGGTCCGGAAATCCGCGCTGAACGCGATTTGCGCGACGTAGGTGATCACGACTTCGAGTCCGAAGGTGATCAGCAATGTGTTGAACATCGGACCGCGAATGACCAGGTTGAGCACGTAGCGCTGGATGACATACCCGAGACAAAACAGCAGCGCCATGGCCACCGGTAGCGCCGCAAAGGGATCCAAGCCCAAACCCGTGAACAGATAATAACAGGCGTAGGCGCCCAACATGATGAGGGCCCCATGGGCGAGATTGACGATATTGAGCACGCCCCAAACGAGCACCAGACCCAAGGCCATCAGGGCATATAGCCCGCCCAGCAAGACGCCGTTGACGAGAATCTGCCAAAGGAGTTGCACCTAGCGCTTGCTCCACTCGGGCATCGG
>DATBEY010000341.1:0-2393 GCA_036558765.1 Binatia bacterium
AGCTGCCCGTGCGGCTACCGTTCGGCGCATCATTTATCTTGGCGGCTTGGGTGGGGGCGCGCTGTCGCCGCATTTGCGGAGCCGTCAGGAAGTTGGCGCAGCGCTCCGCAGGCCTGGCGTCGAGGTCATCGAGTTCCGCGCTTCCATCGTCATCGGCTCGGGAAGTCTTTCTTTTGAAATTATCCGTGCTCTAGTCGAGCGCTTGCCGGTGATGATTTGCCCCGCCTGGGTATCGGTGGCAGCACAACCGATCGGCATCGAAGACCTTGTTAATTATCTTGTCGAAGGTATGGACCTTCCTTACTCAGGTAATCAAATCATTGAAATCGGCGGCTGCGATCAGGTTTCGTACAAGGACATCATGAGGGAGTATGCGCGGCAGCGCAATTTGCCCAGGCTGATGATTTCAGTTCCGGTGTTGACGCCGCGGCTGTCAAGTTTGTGGCTTGGTCTGGTAACGCCGGTCTACGCCCGCGTCGGGCGGAAGTTAATCGATAGCATCAGAAATCCGACGGTGGTGCGCGATTCTATCGCTCTCGAATTGTTCTCGGTTCGACCCAAAGGGCTTCCGGATCTGATTGCCCGCGCCATCGTCAATGAAGATCGCCAATTTGCCGCTACCAAGTGGTCGGATGCTTTGTCTTCATGCGGAGAGCAGGCCGGGTGGGGTGGTGTGCGGTTTGGTAACCGTATCGTTGATTCGCGGGAAGTTTCGGTCGATGTTCCCGGGGATGTTGCCTTTTTACCGATCCGCCAGATCGGCGGGAAAACCGGGTGGTATTACGGCGACTGGTTGTGGCAAGTCCGCGGATTTGTCGACCTACTGATGGGCGGTGTCGGGGTCCGCCGGGGCCGGCGCGATTCGGAAATGCTTCAAGCCGGTGACGCCGTGGATTTCTGGCGGGTGGAAGCTTTCGAGAACAATAAACGACTCCTCCTCGCCGCCGAAATGAAGCTACCAGGACGGGCCTGGCTGGAGTTCGAAGTTGAAGATCGAGGGAGCACGTCGCTGATTCGCCAAACCGCGATCTTCGATCCGATCGGCGTTGCCGGCTTATTGTACTGGTATCTGCTTTACCCGGTGCATAAATTGATGTTCGCAAAAATGTTGCGCGCCATCGCCGCGCGATGCCGCGACGAGCGAGCCATGGCCAAATGAGCACGCTGGATGTTTTGCTCGCCGATCCACGTCTAACCGTTCGGCGCTCGGGGGCGCCTGACCCCGACGGTCGATGCGTGGTCTACTGGATGCAGCGCGCGCAGAGAGCGACGGATAATGCCGCGCTCAACGCGGCCATCGAAGCCGGCAATTGTCTGGGCAAGCCGGTTGTGGTGTTCTTTCAACTCGTTCCGCATTCCCATCATGCGAATCTCCGGCACTATCAATTCCTCGTTGAAGGCCTGAAAGACATCGCCGCGAACCTAAAAAAAAGACGAGTGGGATGGATTATCCGTCGTTATCCGCAACACGGGCTTTTGCGGTTTTGTTCCGAGGTGCGGCCTTGTCTCGTTATCGGCGACGAGAATCCCATGAAGGAGGCGGAGCTCGTCAAAGACAAAATCGCACGGAAAATTGCGCTGCCGTTTTGGACAGTGGACGCTGACGTGATTGTGCCGTCCAGGCTGCTTGCCAGAGAGCATTATGCGGCACGGACGATCCGACCGAAGATTCATGCTTTATTGCCGCAATTGTTGCGACCGGTGGGAAACCCGATGGCGAAGTATACCTGGCGCATGCCCGCGCAGCTTCCGTCATTAGCGCCGAACTCAACGCTGCTCGACGACTTTCCCATTGACCGCTCGGTAGCGCCGTCGCGACACTTCTCGGGGGGTTGCGGTGAAGCGCGCCGTCGCCTCGAAAGTTTTCTGCGCTCGCGGCTCAGGGGTTACGCGACATTGCGTAACAAGCCGGATCTCGACGCCACGAGCCAATTGTCACCTTATCTCCATTTCGGCCATATCGGAGCGCATACGATCGCGCTCGCGGTACAACAGGCGAATGCGCCGGTCAAAGACCGAAAAGCTTATTTGGAGGAACTGATCGTGCGACGGGAGCTAGCGATCAACTTCGTGCGCTTCAACGCCAACTACGAGAACTTCGAAGCCTGCGAGCCCTGGGCCGACGTCACGTATCGCAAGCATGCCCATGATCGCCGGCGCCATCTATATACCGAGCGACAGCTGGAAAACGCGGAATCCCATGATCCGCTATGGAACGCTGCGCAAAAGCAAATGGTGCTGACGGGCTGGATGCACGGATACCTGCGCATGTATTGGGCGAAAAAAATTCTCGAGTGGACCGAGTCGCCGCAGGCGGCCTATCAGATTGCGGTTCGGCTCAATGATCGTTACGAGATCGACGGCCGCGACCCCAACGGCTACGCCGGCATCGC
>DATBEY010000342.1:0-4427 GCA_036558765.1 Binatia bacterium
GCACGGGCAATCTTTTCACTCTGGTCGAAAATTTTTTGCACGCTTTGCTTAAATGCCTTGGTGCCGTAGCGTTGCAGGAGTTGGATGAGGCGGCGCTCGCCGGTCCGAATCGAGGCGATTTGAGCACGGAAGTCGCCCATCGCCAGTTCCGGCAGACGGCAATTGCTGCGGATGATCGCCGTGAGCTCGTCGTCCTGTTTGCCCCGCTTGTAAATTTTTACGAACGGCATCTGCAACCCTTCGGAAAAAATATCGCGCGTGACTGCGCCCAGGACGCCGCCGACGTCCTGCCAATGACCCATCGACGACGAAAAAGCCACGAGCTCGCCCTCGTGAAATACCGGCAGGGTCAAAATCATGTGATTGAGGTGGCTGCCCATCACCTGCGGATCATTGGTGAGGAGAATGTCGCCTGGGAAAATATTTTCTTTTCCCCAGGAGGAGATCTTGGCCTTGATGGCATCGGATAAACCGCGGATGAACATCGGCAAGCCGAGGCCGATTGAAATCGTATTGCCGTCAGCATCGAAGAGCCCGACAGTGAAATCCTCGGCTTCGTAAATAATCATGTTGTAGGCCGTGCGCATGAGATTGGATTTCATCTCATCGGTGATCGCGACCATAGCATTGCGGATCACCTCGGCGGTGAAAGCATCGACTTGCGAATTGCGGCTTGTCTCTAGGTTATTCAACGAACTTCACCCTCGCGACAAAATAAAAGTCCTGAGTAACGAGTGCTGAGTCCTGAGTGGCAGACTCCGAGACTCAGCACTCGGAACTCATTACTCAGGACTCACGCAAACTTCCGCAGCGTCTTCGTTGCCTGCAGATCGAGCTCGAAGCGCCGTCCATGTTGGCGTACGACCACACCGTAATCCCGCCGCGCGGCTTCGAGCGACACATACCCTGCGCGCACATCGTCCAGCACTCGCTCGGGATCGCGCTCCAAAGGATTCCAGAATCCGCCGCCGCCTGCCGTTTCGATCAAAAATGAATCGCCGGCATCGATTTCGGTCGGCTTGATTTTTCCCGTGGGGAATTTTTCGACGCTGCCGTTGTTGCGCTGAATCGAAATTCGATTCGCCAGCGCGTCTTTCCCGCCGTGCAGTCCCCAGGGAGCGCAAATCGTCCGCTCCACATGCGCGTGGATGGTCGCCGTGCGCCGCATGCGCACTTCATTGGCAACGCCGAGTCCGCCCCGGAATTTGCCCGGCCCCCCGGAATCCTGTCGCAGTGCGCGCTGCTCGACGATGATCGGGCTTTTGGCTTCGGTCGCTTCTACCGGTGAGTTATGCGTATCGCCGTCATTCAAGCACACCGTCGCGCTCATACCGTCTTCATCGTGTTTCGCGCCCCAGCCGCCGCCCGGATGGCCGATGTGCGACCAGAAAAATCGTCCCGTCGCCGCGTCGAAACCGTGCGGGTTCACCGTGCACAAATCGGCATAATGTCCGGCGATCGTGCGCTCGGGACAAGCGGGAGCGAGCGCGCGAAAGATCGTATCGCATACCGTCATTGGCACGGTCATCCAGACGCGCACCGGCGCTGGTTTTACAGCGCTCACCACCCGTCCGGGCGGAAGAATGATGTTGAGGGGCCGAAACGAACCGTCGTTGATCGGAAGCAACAGCGGGGCGGTAACACACTTGAACACGACTTCGGCGGCGGAGCGGCCCGCGGTGATCCCAGAGTTGTAAAATCCCGCCACCTGCGGGCTCACGCCCGAGAGATCGATGGTCATTCTGTCGCCACTCACTTCGACGCGCACTTTGATCGGAATAGGTTTGAGCAGATTCACGCCATCGTCATCCATGAACGATTCGGCCTCATAGATGCCGTCGGGAATTTTTTCCACGGCAGCGCGCGCCACTCTCTCACTTTGCTCGTAGATGAGCCGGATGCTCTCTTTGAACGCCTCGTTGCCGTAGCGCTGCAATAAATGCATGACCCGCCGCTCGCCGGTGCGAATCGACGCAAGCTGCGCGCGCATGTCTCCCATGGCGCGCTCCGGCACCCGCACGTTGGCTTTGATGATCGAAGTGATCTCGAGATTTTCCTTGCCGGCACGAAAGCTTTTCACGAACGGCAACTGCAGCCCTTCGGAAAAAATATCGCGGGTGACGCCGCCGAGTTGTCCGCCGACATCCTGCCAATGGGCCATCGATGAGGAAAACGCCATCAGCTCGCCATCGTGGAAAATCGGCAGCGTAAAAATCATGTGATTCAGATGGCTGCCCATGGTGTAACTATCGTTGGTGAGCAGAATGTCGCCGGGCTCGATGTTTTCTCTGCCCCAGTGAGCTATTTTCGCTTTGATCGCGTCCGACAGTCCGCGAATGAACATCGGCAGACCCAGCCCGATGGAAATCGTATTGCCGTCGGCGTCAAACAGCCCGACGGTAAAATCTTCGGCTTCGTAAATGATCGTGTGATACGCCGTGCGCATCAGATTGGTCTTCATCTCGCCGGTAATCGCCACCAATGCGCTGCGAATCACTTCAGCAGTGAAAGCGTCAACGTTTGCTGAATTTGCTGCTCGTGTCATCGTCATCAGTTTTTGATCAGGACTGAATTTCCATCACCAGATGTCCATATTCGTTAACCGTCACCACATCCCCGGGCTCGATCACTGTTGTCGAGGCGGTTTCTTCGATGATCGCCGGCCCGGCGATGATGTTGTTGCCGAGCAGCTTGCTTCGATCGAACACGGCTGCTTCCACAGCGCCCACGCCGTCGAAAATCACCGTACGAACGCCGCGTTTAGCCGCCGCCGGTGGATTTTTATCGCCTGCCGCAATCCGCCCTATTTCCGGTTTACCCAATCGGCCGATCGCGGATACGCGCAGGCTCACGATATCGGCGGATTCTGCCGGCGCACTGTGGCTGTAGCGGAGCTCATGCGCTTCGTCGAAAAGCCGTTTGATCTCGGCACGCGCGGACTCGTCGCCGACACGGGCCGGCATGCGCACGGCGACCGCATGCTCCTGACCCACGTAGCGCATGTCTGCCGCACGCTCAAAAAAAATGTGATGCGTCGGAATACCCGAAGCCTCGAGCGCCACACGGCCTTCGTCTTCCAGTTTTTTATACTGATCTTCTAGTTGAAACATCTCGAGCTCGTCCATGCGCTCGAACAACGTCTGCACGTAATCGCGGCGCAGGTCGGCCATCAGCATGCCGACCGCCGAGAAATGACCCGGCGCAGTCGGAATAATGATCTTCCCAATCGATAATTCCTTCGCCACTGCGGCGGCATGAAGAGGACCGCCGCCGCCGTAGGCGACGAGAGTAAAGTCGCGCGGATCGAGGCCGCGCTCGAGCGTTACATGCCTGACCGCATTGGCCATTGCGGATACGGCTACCTGGAGCATTCCTTCGGCTGCGCGTTGCACGCCTAGCTTCAGAGGTCGCGCCAAAGACTCGCGCAGAACCGTTTCCGCAGCCGCCTGATCGAGCCGCATTTCGCCACCGAGGAAACGCTCCGGCGCAAGCCGCCCGAGAATCACGTTCGCGTCTGTGACCGTTGGCTCGGTGCCACCGCGGCCGTAGCTCGCCGGACCGGGCTCCGCTCCGGCGCTCCGCGGCCCCACATGAAGCCCCTCGCCCTCGTCAAGCCACGCGATGCTGCCACCGCCGGTACCCACTTCGACGATGTCGAGCACGGGAATACGAATCGCGAGACCTTCATTGTAGCCGCCGATGAAATAGTCCGGCGACAAGCTCGGCTCGCCGCGCCGAATCACGCTGGCTTTGGCCGTCGTGCCGCCCATGTCGAACGCGATCGCCGCATCGAGGTCGAGCAGTTCACAAAGCGCCATGGTGCCGACGACACCCCCGGCGGGCCCCGACTCCATCATCTGAATGCATTGCCGACGCGCGGTTTCCACCTCTGACAAACCGCCATTCGACTGCATGATCATCAGATTTCCGGTGAATTTCTGATCATGAAGGCGCCGCTCCAGATCACCGAGGTATTGGCTCACTTTCGGACCGACGTAAGCATTGGCGACCACCGTTGAAGTGCGTTCGTACTCGCGATACTCCCGCGAAAGCTCATGAGATGCGCTGAGGAAAAGCTTCGGCTCGGTCGCCCGGAGAATTTCACACATGCGGATTTCATGCTCGGGCGCGCGGTAGGAATGCAGAAACAGCACGGCCACGGCTTCGAATCCTTCGTCTTTGATGATCCGCGCCACTTCGCGGGCTTCGCTCTCGTCGAAGGGCGTGCGCACCGAGCCATCGGCGAGCATACGCTCGGTGACTTCGAAAATGTCTTCGCGCGGCACCAGCGGCCGGTGCTTACGGAAGCGCGGATTGAAAGACTCCGGGCGATTGATGCGCCCGATTTCGTAGACATCGCGAAATCCCTTGGTGGTCACCAGCGCGGTCTTGGCGCCTTTACGCTCGATAATCGCATTGACCACCAC
>DATBEY010000343.1:0-2947 GCA_036558765.1 Binatia bacterium
CCTGGCGCGTGTCGATGGCCTGGCAAATTGCATAAGCAAGATCATTGCTGAATCCCCGATGCGTAATGAGCGGCCAGCCGCTGAAATCAATGGTATCGACGTCGGTTTTGAGCTGCTTGAACTTTGCGGACGGAATGACCGACGGTTCGTAGCCGAGCATGGACAATTGTTTCAAAATTTTCCGCTCGATGGGCAAGACTTCGAATCCGTGGTCGAGGGCTTCGTCCAGCCAGTTATGCAGTCCCTCATCGAATATCGCGTTGATCTTGCCCGTTCTTATCCCGGACAAACGCTCCGGAGATGTAGGCCGCGGCGTTTCCTGAACCGTTCCGCCCCATTGCTTGATCTTGGCGAACGAGAATCCGTAAAGCGATAAAATCTGCGTCACGGAGTAGTAAGTCGTATTGTCGATGCCCGATGGCCGAGTCGACACTCTAAGCGGCAGCTTCCGCTCGCGAATTTCGGATAACGATTTGAGCTTCAGCTCCTTGGCCACGGCAAAAGCCATTTTGTCCCAGGACGGAAAAGCAGCCAGCGCGCGCAGCGGCAACCGCTCCTTGTAAAAGCCTTTGCCGCGATACGCCATCGTTACAATTGCCGACGGATTGATGAAGGCGACATCAACCCGCCGTTTCGCCACCTCGATCGGCGCTTTCATGCCGCCCATCAGATCGCCGTTGATGCCCAGAATGACTCCCGGGAATTGCTCTTCGCGTGAACTCGGCTGAATCGAGACCGTGGCCACGTTACCCATGCTGAACATGCGTCGCGTGTATAATTCCGCGGCAACTTCGAGCGCCATTTTTGTCCGCATCATACGCGCATTCATTCTCGCCATTAAGTATTCCCCGTCTCGAACATCACAATCATCGGAACCGAGGCCAATGCGCTTATCGTGCAAGCGCGGGCAATAAATCGCGGGAGAGAATGGTAATCGCTTCGTCGTAGTGCGGGCCGAGCTTGGACAAGCAGATTTGATCGAAACCATACTCTTGCGCGTAGCCGCACATTTCTTCGAGTTGTTCGATGCACTGGCTCGGCGTGCCGGCGATAAAGCCGCTATCGACCATGGCATCCGTGATGAGAGCTGCGACCTGCTCGAGGGTGCCGCCTGCTTCGAAGGCTCTCTTGATTTCAATCACTCGCTGGCGCTCCACCCCCAATGCCGCGAACTCTTCGTCGGAGAAGCCCATCGCCTCGAGCACCACGAGCATATGCGCAATATATCGCTTGGGAAAGTTTCTCGCCGCGCCAGATTCAGAATCGATGGAAATATTGATTTCGCAAACTTTTCGCAGACGCGCCGCGCGAGCCGCGTGCTTCCTTCCAAGCTCGGCCTGCTCGAGCAATCCGGATAGCCTGCCACTGCGTACGAGCGGGATGAAGAATCCGCCGATCAGAACGCCGTCCATAATTCGTCCGGCAATTTCCATGATCCGAGGCCCGTTGCCGCCGCAATAAAACCGGATCGGCGATTTCGGCGCAAAGCCCAGTCGGATCTTGGCGTCAGAGCGCAGATTGAAGAACTCAGCGAGAACAGGATAGTCACCGTAGACAACCGCGTCACCGTGCAAAAGGCTCTTCAAGCATTCGACGCTCTCTTTCACCATCGCGATCGGTTTGCGCATGTAGAGCTGATTTCCCGCTTGGGCATAATCGCCACGGGCAATGCCCACGCTGATCTCGCGCCCGTCCATGCATTCTGACAGTGTCGCCAGCGCGTCCGCGGTATCGATTGGATTTCTGAAATAAGGCACCAGGATCGCGGTGCCGAGCTTGATCGGCACCTTCGAAGCGATCGCTGTCAAAAGCACAAAAATATTTCTGTGCCCCAGATTATCGTTCACCCAAAGTTGAGCAAAATGGTGGCGTTGAGCTAGGGCGGCGAGCTCGACCCATTGCGGGACCGAATAGCGGCTGGCCAGATGCGTCGTAAACTGCAGACCCACTTCACCGCTGAAAATAGCCACGGCAGCCTCCCTGCTCCACGATCACTGCCGGCACTCTCGCGGACGCATTCGATCGCATCATCTGCCAATCGGCCGGAGCTTATCTGTCGGCGCGACGATCGATCCGCTTTCGTTTCAACTTCAGCTCGTAGCGAAATAAATCGCTTCGGTAAAAGCCCGCGGTCCGCATGATCAGCCGTTTTTTTTGAAAATGGTCGCGCTCGACATAAAGCACCGGAGAGCCCGGTGGAATGTGCAGGTGCGCGGAGACGACGTCGTCGGAAAGTTTCGCTTCAACGATGTGTTTCACGCCGCTGATCTTCACGCGCAATGAGCTTTCAATGACTGTCGACAACGGTATCGTCTTCATTCCCTTGATCCGCACATGAGCGGCAATTCGTGCCGGCAGATAGGAAACCACGTAGGCGAGCGGCCGGCGCTGCGCCAGGCGAATGCGCTCTACCTTCCTGACCTTTTCGTGCGCCGACAATTCGAAGTCACGGCGCAGCTCCGGCGACGGCTCCACGTCTTCCAAATTAAGCACCTTGAAGCTTGTCCCTTTTGCCTCGACGGGGGCCAAATCTTCTGTCTCGACTTCGAGCTGCACGGATTTTTTTAGCGGTCCTTTCCAGCTGACAAAGGTCCCTTTCCGCCACTCGCGCGTCAACAGATCTTGCGCACGGAGTTGCGTCAATGCTTGTCGAACCGTAATGACGCTGACGCCGAGCCGGCGGGCGAGCTCGACCTCGCCGGGAAGACGATGGCCATAACTCCATTTCCCCGACAGGATCTCATCGCGAATCTCCAGCATGACTTTGAAATACAAAGGCACCGGAGAAGCGGTTCGTTTGGCCACGCGCATATTGACTACGTATATGTTTAGGGGTAGATCAGCTGCGTTACAAACACAAGTCTTCGCACAGGTCGCCTAGACCGAGTACACGCAACATAAGGAAGCCTGTAGCTCATTAATTGGAGGTTTCATGGCGCAAGCGGCC
>DATBEY010000344.1:0-5693 GCA_036558765.1 Binatia bacterium
AATCCGGCGGAATCAGGGGTTACTCTTCCAGGGTTGAAGACCAGCGCAGTAGTGGAAATCTCCTGGGACTGTCGATGGATCACCACGACAAGCGAGGGGCGTGTTCGCGTATGGCCGCTCGGGCTGCCGAGCCTGCTCGACATTGTTAATGCGACGGTGGGTAGGGAGCTCACTAACGAGGAGCGCAATCGCTATCTTGTTGATTGACCTAACGAGGGAAGGAGGTAATCCGGCAAAATTCCATCCTAAAGCACGCAAAATTACCAATAATCGGTAGTTACGCCGCCAAAAAGCAACACGTTGCCAACAGAGGTGTGCCAGCCGATGACTTTCTCGATCAGCTCGTCGCATGGGGAAAGAACGTAGCGGACGAGATATTCGCTCCCAATGTATCGAACCTTTCGGGAGCCTCCCGACTGTTCTCTTCCCGAGCCGCGCGCTACCGCAACGAGTTTTTCAGAAAGCAGAAAAGGAATTGACATCTCTGCCGGTCCTACGATAGGGCTTCGGTCATAGAAAAGGTCGTTAAAATTCCTATCGATATCGTCACAACGGTCTGAAGTACTCGCGAGAATAGAATCTTATGACTCAACGCACATTACCCATTCGCGCCAATCAGTACTGGAACGACACGGGGATTCACCTCACCAAAGGAGCCGTCTACCGGATGTCGGTGGTTCACGAGTTGGGTGAGACTTTGCGCGATGCGAGTTTTGTGGCGCGAAGCATCGCGGGCGAGGACTGGCAGAGTCTTGCTCACAAGACGGCCGACCTTCTGCACGGCAAGCGTCTGGACGACGCGAAGTGGTTCGCGTTGGTCGGCACGACCGACAAAGAGCATCCGTGGGTGATTGTGGACGGCGCGACAGTGACGTCGCCTGCAGACGGCCTTCTCGTCTGTTACTTCAACGATGTGCAGCTTGAAGTGTTCTACGGAAACAACTCTGGATGGGTTGTCCTGGACGTCGAGCAAGTCGCCTAGGGCATATCTCGCGGCCGTCTCTTCTCGAGCCGCAGCGCTACCACAGTGGGTTTTGCATCAAGCAGAAAAGGAATTGACAACTCTCCTGGTCCCGCGATATGGCTCCGACCATAGAAAGGCAAAGCGAGTCCGTGTCGGCTTGGCTGATTGCCGACGCTCCCAGCGCAAAGGACTGAAGCGAACCGCAAAGCCCGCGCGGATTGACAGCTCCAGGCTCGATCCACTAGTGTCGGACTTATCGAAACGAAGAGGGGGGCTACCATGAACAGCCAAAATAAGAACCTCGTCATTGACGCCGACGCTCATGTCGTGGAGTGCGCCCACACTTGGGATTTTATGGACAAGTCCGAAGAGAAGTATCGTCCGATATCCTTGGAAGCGCGCGAAGAAGCCGGTCTGCGCCAACAGTTTTGGCTGGTCGATGGTAAAGTCCGCGGTTTTCGCTTTGCGGTTCTCTCGGACGAGCTAATGGCCAAGCGCCAACAACAGGTGGGTAGGAAGTTCGCCGAGCAGCAGGAGTCTCGTGAGCTGGCCAACGTCGATCTGCGTCTCGAGCACATGGATCAAACGGGAGTCGATATTCAGGTGTTGCATAACACCATGTTCATCGAGTCGTGTACCGATCGTCCAGCGGTCGACGTGGCGCTCTGCAAGAGTTACAATCGCTGGCTCGCCGACATCTGGAAGCAGAGCGAAGGGCGCCTGCGGTGGTCCTGCATGCCGCCGCTGCTCAGTATGCCGGACGCACTCGATCAGATTCGCTGGTCGAAGGAAAACGGCGCCTGCGCTGTCTGCCTGCGTCCCGTGGAGGGCAATCGTCTGCTCGCCGACTCGTACTTTTACCCCATCTACGACGAAGCCCAGAAACTCGACATGGCGATCGCCATCCACATTGCCAACGGCAACGCCTGGCTCAACGATCTCTACGGCACCCATCCGGTGCGCATCGCTACGACCTTTCACCGCTTTAGAATACCGACGGTCGGGGCGTTCAACGACATCGTCATGAGCGAGATCCACGACGTCTTCCCCAAGCTCCGCTTCGGCTTTATCGAAGCGAGCGCCCAGTGGGTGCCCTGGATCATGCATGAAGCGAAGGTCCGCTTTCGAACGCTCGGCCGGCCGTGGCCGGAGCATCTGCTCAAGGAGTTCGGCTTGTTCGTCACCTGTGAAAATTGCGATGATATCGCGTACATCGTGCGCGAGGCCGGTGAGGACAATCTGGTGATCGGCACCGATTACGGTCACACCGATTCTTCGAGCGACCTTGATGCCATCAATATTTTTCGGCGGCGCGACGATCTATCGCCCGCCGTCAAAGAGAAAATCTTGAGCGATAATGCGCGCGCCTTGTACGCTTTGTAAAAGCGTACAAATGCGGAGCAAAGCTCAACGGTTCAATCAACGGACCTGTTGCTGATTTCCGCCCGTTGAAAATGGGGGAAGGGGGATTTCAGAGCCGCCGCAACTGATCGTAAGATCCTCAGCCATCTGGGCCTGGCGACCCGCGCCCCGCCACGTACGCCGGCGCGTCGAGTCGATCTATTCCAAACGATCTGAGGAACCGCCTGCCGAAGCAAGCCGACGGCACCGCTCGCTCTGAGTTCGACCGAGCTGTGCTACAGGTTCCCACCGTTGCGTCTTCACGGATACATTCTTAACCATTATGGTTGGTATTATGGCAGAAGAAACTACCATCGACGGAGCCTGGCGCATTGTTATTCCTAAGTCTCTGCGGGACCGGATGAATTTGACTCCCGGCGCGCGGCTTCACATTTTCGAAGAAGCCGGATGCCTGATTATTTCACCGGACCGGCCGGAATCCCGGCTTGTTGAGCGGGAGGGCTTCTTGGCCCTGGATCTCGGAACCGAAGCATTCGTCAATACTGACCCCGGGGCCGCTCGCGAAGAGAGAATCCGCAAGCTCGTCGAATACGCTTTGCGTCGATAAGCGCTCCTTCGATCTTGTTCAAAACATGCTTTGCGGGAGACATGCGAGCTTCTCAGATGCCGTACAGGGCTTTGGCGTTTTCGTAGAGAATCTTGTTCTTGGTCTCCTCGGTGAGATCCTGCCGTTTTTGTATTTTTTGCAGATTCTCCGGGAACTCGCTGTCCCAATGCGGAATGTCGGTGGCGTATAAGAAATGTTCGTCGCCGACGTAGCGGAAAGTTTCCGGGAGGAGAGCCTCTTCGGACTCTAGACTGAAAAAGATTGGCCTTTGGCGAACGCAGTCGCTGGGACGCTGGGTCAGAAGCGGCGTTTCGATCTTGCCACGCTTCTCCCAGTGCTCGTCCATGCGGTCCAACCAATAGGGCAGCCAGCTGCAACCGATCTCAAGAAAAGCCAGGCGCAGTTTCGGAAATCGCTCCGGCACTCCCTGGAAGATCATGTTGGAGAATTGAACGAAAATTCCCACCGGGAACGAGACCATGTGAACTTCGGTGAACGTCTCGAAGGCGCCCGAAGCCAACTCATCTCCGCCATTGGTGCCGTGTACGGCGATGGCGCAATTCAGACTCTCGGCCTCGCGGTAAATCGGATCGTAGAACTTGTGCCCCAACGGCAAGCGCAGCCCAGTGGTACGCACGACGGCTGCGCGATAGCCCAGTTGCTTTACCGCACGGCGCAATTGCGTGGCGGCACGCTCAGGATCCTGGGGTGAAATGATGGCGATGGGCTTCAGCCGCTCTGAAACTTTAACGTAGTGATCATAAACGTAGTCATTGTAAGCCTCACAAAGAGCCACGGCATAGTCAGGCTCGCGGACCCGTGATACGTTGCCCATGGATGTCGGATAAAGAAACGCCAGCTCGATGCCGTATTCATCCATCACGCGGAGCCAATCCTCCGCTCGCGGCGCGCGTGGAAAGATCTTTTGGTGCGCGGGTAGAGTTTCTTGCAGGTCCCGATCCCAGGGCTCCGACGCGGTGAGCGGGCCGCTCCGCTTATTGAAAGGCGCTTTTAAATAACGGCGCAGCTCGTCGCTGCGCTCGATGATATGGCCATCGGCGTCGATGACTTTAGGCTGACCCATCTTTCACCTCTTGTCTAATTTTAGGCGAATTCCATTAAAAATGTTTGACCGAAAGAATTCAGGAAATTTTCTCCCGCCAAGCATGCTAAGCGCGCAAAGAATCCAGAAATCCCCATTTCATCCATCTTTGACAAAGGGGGATGAAAGGGGGATTTGAAAAAAACTTGGCGCACGCCTTCGGCGTCGTTCAGGACATACTTTGCGTCCCTTCGGCGTCGCTCAGGGCATGCTTTGCGCGAGACATTGTTTTTCCGATCTCTTCTTCAATTTAGAATTGCAAATACTTTTAGCTACAATTTATACGCCAGCATGATGCCGTCGCGAAACGGCAGCAGGACGTTCTCGACTCTCGGATCGTTGTGAATCCGATCATTCAATGCGTTGACAATGCGCGCGTCCTCTTCGGTTGGATTGAGCACTCGGCCGTAACGCAGCATATTGTCGAGGACGATCAGTCCGCCTTTGCGCAGCAATTCCAAACAACGGTCGTAATAGTAATCGTAGCTGGGTTTATCGGCGTCAATGAAGCAGAGATCAAATGGACCTTGCAAGGTTTTTAACGTGTCGGCCGCGCGGCCTTCGCGAATTTCGATCTTGTTGCTGTGCGGGCTCTGGGCAAAAAAGCGCCGCGCAATTTCGATGGCACGCGGATCGAGCTCGCAGGTGACGATCGAGCCATCCGCGGGCAGCGCCTCGGCGAACGAGAGCGCGCTGTAGCCGGTAAACATACCGACTTCGAGAATTCTTTTGGCCTGGGTCATGCGCACAAGCATCTTGAGGAAAGCCCCTTCGATCTCACCCACCAGGAAATTGGCTGTGGTGGTTTTCTCCTCGGTCTCGCGTAACAGTTGCTCGTGCAGCTCGGTTAGCGCTGTGGTGTGGCGCTCGCAGTATTCTTCGACGCCTTCGGGCAGGACTTTTACCCCCACCGCGCGCCTGTCTTTCTTTTGTTCCATGATCGTTCAAAGACTCCTTTCAAACAGTTTCAAACTACCACCTTCAACGCCTTTCGTACCAGATTTTTCTGGCCGCGCCCGCCTATGAATCGTTAAAACCATCGTTGCAGGAACGTAACTAGTGAACTGTAACATTTGATTCGCGTCTAACTTCGAAGAACCCTTCGACTAGGCTCAGGGCGACCGGTCAAGGCAGAAACCGTTCGTGGTGAGGTTCTCGAACCATGAACGGTGGACGCTTTGTAACTGTTACAGTTCACTATTTTTAAGCACAAAGTCGGCGTTTTGTTAGCGAGCATGCTGCAAATCAGGAAAAAGACCCGATCGGCTCAGTTGACATGACATCTCCACTCCCGTAAAAATGCGGCCCGGCATAAAAGGCAGGCCGGGCGATACCTTAAATAATGGCATCGCGCTCCGCCCATCGCGCTAGGCGCTGCCACAGGAAAGCTGCGCACCATGTCTGAAGCAGGAGACTTGCAAACTTCGGTGGCGATCGTCGGTGGCGGCCCGGTCGGACTCGTGCTCGGCCTGTTCCTCGATTTCTACGGCGTGAAGTGCACAATCTTCAACACCGAGCCCGAGGCGCGCATGCACCCAAAGGGCAACACGCAGAACGCGCGCACGATGGAACACTATCGTCAGCTCGGCTTTTCCGACGAAATCCGCAAGCTCGGACTGCCGGACGACCATCCGTTCGATCAAGCCTACTTCACGCGT
>DATBEY010000345.1:0-7054 GCA_036558765.1 Binatia bacterium
GCGACGCAGTTGTTGCTCGAAGCGGCAAAAGGGCTGGCTCTCTCGAAGTTTGTTTATGCGTCAACATCGTCGGTGTATGGCGACACCGACGATTTACCCATGCGCGAGGATGGTCTCACCCGGCCGGTTTCGCCCTATGGCGCCACTAAGCTTGCCGCGGAGCACTTATGTTATCTTTACTATAAAGCGTTTTCGGTGCCGACGGTTTCGCTCCGGTTCTTTACCGTCTACGGTCCGCGCCAGCGATCGGATATGTTTTTCCATCTCTTCCTGCGGGCTTTGTTGCGCGGCGACGAGGTGCCGCTCTTCGATGACGGGGAGCAGACCCGCGATTTTACATTCTGCCAGGATGTCGTCGAGGGCATAATCGCGGCGGGAACCTATCCTGGTGTGGGAGAGGTCTTTAACCTCGGCGGCGGCTCGGAAATCAGTTTGCTCAAGGCAATCCAGCTGGCGGAAAAGATCGCCGGCCGCAAGGCACAGTTGAGACGCTTCGATCGCCAAAAGGGCGATGTGCGCCGCACGCGAGCGCGCCTGGACCAGGCGCGCGACAAGCTCGGTTATGCTCCAAAAATAGATTTGGAACAGGGGCTGACCGAAGAGTGGAATTGGATTCGGGCGACAGCAGGGTGAAGCTTTGGAGGGCTCAACCCAAGTTCTTTGTCGTGGCTAAACCCTATGGAGGTCTTCCATGAACGAATACGTTGAAGAAGATGTTGGCAATATTGTTTCGCTCGAGCACATCAATGTGCAGGTTCCGGATCAATCGTTGGCGACGCTTTTTTACGTCGTGGGAATGGGATTTACACGCGATCCGTACCTGAACGTCGGGATTAACAATATGTGGGTCAATGTCGGCGAACAGCAGTTCCACTTACCGACTAGAACTCCGCAAGTGATTGCTGGCCACGCCGGAATGGTCCTGCCGGACCTGGACGTACTCGAAGCGCGTCTAACGGGCGTTGCTGAAGCGCTCAAGGGCACACTGTTTTCATTCGCGCGAAACTCCGACTCTGTTCTCGTTACATCCCCGTGGGGCAATCGATACCGTTGCTATGAATCAAAACCCGAGTTCGGCGATATGAGGCTCGGAATTCCATACGTCGAATTTCTTGTGCCCACCGGCGCTGCGGCCGGCATCTTAAGATTTTATCAGAGCGCGTTAGGCGCTCCGGTGCGGAGCGCAGAGGACCAGGAGGGCACGTTTGGGCTGGTCCAGATCGGCCGACACCAATCGCTCCGATTCCGCGAGACAAACCAGCCGATTGCGCCATACGACGGACACCATGTTGCCATCTACATCGCAAATTTTTCAGCACCTTATGGCTACCTGAAGAGTCGCGACCTGATTTCCGAAGACGTGCGCAATCATCAGTTTCGTTTCAAGGATATCGTGGATCCGCAGGATCAAAATCACAAGTTCACCCTCGAGCATGAGGTGCGAAGTCTCAAACATCCGATGTACCACCGGCCATTTGTCAATCGCGATCCGCTCCAGACGCAAAGAGGCTATCGGCGCGGTTGGGATGCGTTTACGCCATTCCAGAATTGATTCGAAGAGCCCGCGGATTTATTTGTAGCGCATAGTCTAGGAGAAATCTCATGACCATCAACAAAGACTTATTGGATATCCTCGCCTGCCCGAAGTGCAAAGGAGATATTCATCTAAATGAGACCGGCGATGGGCTGATCTGCGACGCTTGCCGGCTCATGTATCCGATCAAGGACGATATTCCAATCATGCTCATCGATGAGGCGATTCGTTTATAGCTCATGGGCGGTTCGAGTTGGGAAAATGTATTGCTCATGCAGACGAGCTTTCTGGGCGATACGGTTCTGACGTTGCCTTTGATCGACGAAATCAGAAGACAATTCCCGGTCAAGAAGTTGACTTTACTGTGCCAACCCGCGAGCCGGGAACTTTTCCAAGACCATCCGGACATCGACGAAATCATTGTCGACGATAAAAAAAAAGCCGATCGCGGTTTTGCCGGATTACGCGCCAAGGCCAAAGCTCTGCAATCTCATGGCTTCACTCTTGCGCTCACGCCGCACAAATCCTTGCGCAGCGCTCTCATGTTGTATTGGGCGGGGATTCCGTGCCGTGTCGGTTTTCGACAAAGCAAAGGCTGGTTTCTTTTTCACAGGCGTGTCGATCGCGACCCAAGCCGCCATGATGTGGAGCGCAACCTGTCAATTTTGACAGCATTCGGTGTACGGGTGGAGGATTGCAGACGGGAGATCGACCTACCGGTGAGCGCAAAAACTCAAGAAGCGGTGAATCAAAAGCTCAGCGGCCTAGGCGTGAAGGAACATGACTTGGCCATAGGCGTATGTCCCGGTTCGGTGTGGACGACCAAGCGCTGGTCGATTGCCGGATTTGCTGAATTGATCCGGATGATCAAGCAGCGCATGGCATGCTCTATTTTGCTTTTTGGCGGCCCCGAGGATGCCTCCGTTGTCGAACAAGTACAGAGCCGATCGGGTGGAGCGGCAATCAACCTAATCGATCACATTGGCTTAGGAAAGTTGCCGGCGGCCATCAGCCGTTGCGCTCTATTCATCACAAACGACAGCGGGCCGATGCATGTGGCGGTGGCGCGAAGAGTTCCCACCGTCGCGATATTTTGCGCGACGACGCCGGAGCTGGGTTTTTTTCCCTATACGGACAACGCGATCGTTGTGGGCAAGAACCTCTCATGCCGGCCTTGCGGGACGCACGGTGGACGGCGTTGCCCCCTTGGTCACGCTCATTGCATCGAACAGATTCATGCGACAACGGTTCTTCAAGCCGTGGAGAAGCTGCTCGGCAATGGCAAATCCATGAGTCATCGCCCCGAGACTTTTCAGCCGGAGTGTCTCACGGTTTGAAAACTCGAGTTCTTCAGACGAAAAGGATAGCGCAAACCGGCTACTCGCTCGAAGTAACGGGCGAGACGGGAGCGAAACTGCTTTGGGGCGCCTCTCCAGAAGGCTTTGAGCGGCTCGTCGATGGTGGTGGCAATCGGCTGGTCATTCGTCAAG
The DNA here is from genome assembly GCA_036558765.1 of Binatia bacterium. Lineage (GTDB taxonomy): Bacteria > Desulfobacterota > Binatia > UBA9968 > UBA9968 > DP-20. Next base: position 3,025 of record DATBEY010000345.1, read on the forward strand.
ATCAGCTCGACTACATCGATTTTTCCCTTTTTCAAAGCAGCCCGGCCAAAGCGGCTGGCGAGTCTCCCTACCACGGTCGGGGCGCGATTTGGCTATCGCAGCTTGCGAATGGTGAAACGGCTGTCATCCGGCCTTACCTGCATGGTGGTGCATTACGTCGCCTCACAGGCGATCGCTTTTTTACTTGGCCGCCTCGACCGTTTCGTGAATTGGCCATTACCGAGGAGCTGCGCCGGCGCGGCTTACGAACCCTTGAGATTTATGCCGCGTGCGTGAGCCGACCTTTCGGCCCATTTTATCGCGGTTGGTTGGTTACCCGGCGATTGCCTGACGCAGAAGACCTCTGGTTGGCTCTACAAACCGGCCTTGCAGAACGCCTGGACTTCGATCGCGTCTTACGAATTGTTGCCGAAAGCATCGCGGCACTCCATCGACAGGGCGTTTACCACGCGGATCTAAATCTAAAGAATATTCTTATTCGCGCCGAAGGGACAGATGTTACGGCCTACGTTATCGATTTCGATAAGTCTAAAGTCTTTTTGCGTAAATTGCCCGCGCCACTTGCCCGCAAAAATCTTGATCGCTTCGAGCGTTCCGTGCGCAAGCTCGATCCGGAGCGCAAATTTCTCCCCGCCGAGGCATGGAACCGATTCTTAAGCTATTATCATGCAGCTTTCGGTTCTTAGCTCAGATCCAAAAAGAATTTTACTGATCCTGCATGGCTCGATTGGAGATGTTACCCGGGCGCTGCCCTTGGCTACAGTGCTCCGAAAAGCATTCCCGCAATCGTATATCGCCTGGTCAGTGGAGCCAGCATCGCGGCCTTTGCTCGAGCACAACTCGGCAATCGATGAGCTCATCGTGTTTGATCGCGCGCGTAGCTGGAGAGCGCTGGGTCCGTTTCTAAGACAAATCCGTGCAAGACATTTCGATCTTGTGTTCGATTTGCAGCGCACTCTCAAGAGCGGCTTGATTAGTTGGGCGTCCGGCGCGCCACGACGACTCGGCTTTAACCGTTTGGACGCGAAGGAGTTCAACTGGGTTTTTAATAATTTGCACATCGAGCCGTTCGGCGAGAGCATTTCAAAAATGGAGCATTACTTTCAGTTTGCCGATAGTCTTGGCCTGCCGCGCGAGACTCCGCAGTGGGATTTTTTCCTGCAAGCTACGGAGCGAGCATCGATCAAAACTCACCTTTCCGGTATGAAGCGGTCATTCGCGGTCCTCTTTGTCGGCACGCGCTGGGAGAGCAAACGGTGGTTTCCAATGCAAATCGCCCGTTGCGCGGATTTGTTATACGAGGAGTATCATCTCGACGTGGTTTTGCTCGGGGGAAAGCCGGACCAGAGACTTGCGGACGAGGTCGTCAGGGGAAGCAAGACAACGGTAACCAATCTTGTTGGCCGAACGAGCCTTCGCGAAGCGATCGGCATCATTGAACTTGCGAAACTCGCCATCGGTCCGGACACAGGGCTGATGCATATTGCAGCCGCGGTGAGAACCCCGGTAATTTCTCTTTGGGGAGCAACCCGGCCGCAGCGAACCGGGCCATACGGCTATGGCGATCTCGTGATTCAAGGTCGCGCCCCTTGTGTTCCGTGTGACCGCAGACGCTGCAATATCGGCAGGCTCTGTATGCAATCGATCACTACGGCTGAAATCGGCGACAGAATTGCTGTCGCTCTCCGCCGTGATGATGCGAAGGTCGTCAGCAATGTTGAGGTGCGCTGATTATCAGCTACGCCGGGCCGGCGCGTGGGACCTGTTGGTTTTGCCCGACCAGTGGAGCGAACAGCTCCAGGAATCTGTCATGAACCGCATCCGCGAAAGAGAGGCTTCGAAACATCCGCAGACGATCCCCTTTGATGTCTCTGGGCCGCATGCACCGACGCACTATTTTATTAAACTATTTTATTGCAATGGGATCGGCGATGCGTTGAAAAGCTTATTCAGAGCATCCAAACCGAAGCGTTTTTGGGAGCAAGGGCTTGCCCTTTCGGCAGCGGGTTTCCGTGTTCCGACCGCCGTTGCGGTTGGTGAGTTGCGTCAGTTTAGAGTTTTCCGATTGGGATTTGTTCTGACATCGAGGATTCACGGGCAATCGCTGCCGGTTTTTTTGCAAAATTTGCAGCGCGCTACGCAAGGGCGCGGCGATTTAAGACTGAAGCGCGACGGACTGATCCGGTTAGCGGAGTTGGTGCGGCAGTTTCATCGGCTCGGCTTCGTTCATGGTGACTTGATCGCCAACAATTTGTTGGTCGCCGTAGTTGAGGCAGAGCCGCAGTTTTATTTTATGGACAATGACCGCACGAGCCGTTTTCCCCGTTGGTGGCCCGCACGTGGCTGGAAACGCAATCTGGTGCAACTCAATCGCATGCCGCTGGCTGGTGTTACGTTGCAGGATCGCATGCGTTTTTTCTGCCGATACTTGGGTCGACGCCGGCTCTCGGAACGGGATCGGCGATTGCTGCGCTGGCTGGAACAACAGACACGCAAGCGGCGCTACGAGTGCGACGGAGTCGGCCCCAGAGGAAATTTCCGCCGACTCATGCATTTTTCCGAAGCCGTTGGCAGCATCGATCGCTAAGGCTGTTCATGCGCAATCCGCGCCGAAAAGCGGCAGCGTCGCAGCTGCGCTACAATTAGCAAATCCTGTTATAGCCGTTTGATCCGGGCGCGCTCCTGTCCGACAATGTCGTGAAACCCCGTAACTGAACTCCGAATGAAAATCGCGCTGGTTCATAAGCGGCTCGATCTCAAGGGAGGAACCGAAAGGGATCTTTTCGAGACCGCCGTCGGCCTCAGTACGGCAGGGCATCAGGTGCACTTGTTCTGTAGCCAGTACGGGGTGCCGGCGCCCCCCGGTATTATTGCGCATCGCGTGCTCGCGGCGCCGCTCGGCCGAACGGTCCGGCTATGGAGTTTTGCGTTGAGCGCCCAAAAGGCGACGCGCGAAACGGGTTGTGATTTTGTCGTAAATTTTGGCCGATTGATCGATGCGGATTTGTTACGGTGCGGCGGCGGCACTCATCGCGGTTTTTTAACGCGGATGGCAACCCATGGCGGCATCGGCCGCCGTTCATGGCAGTCGATCAGCGCGTATCATCACAGCTTGCTGGCCCTCGAAAAAAGACAATTCAGCTCTCCGCAATTGAAAAAGATTATCGCTGTTTCGAACAGCGTCAAAACCGATATTTTGGCGAATTATCCCGTCGCCGAGAAAAATATCGCCGTATTGTATAATGGCGTGGACTCTCATCGGTTTGATCCAAGCCATGGCCCTGAGCATCGATGCGCCGTTCGGCGTGAATGGAATATTCCCCTCGACGCACCTCTTGTGCTGTTCGTTGGCAATGGATTTCGCCGCAAAGGATTTGACAAATTGATGTCCGCCTGGACTTTGCCCCGGCTTGCCGGGACTTATCTGCTGGTTGTGGGGACCGATGCCAGGATCGATCGCTACCGCGCGTGGGCGAATTCGGTCGCTCCCGGAAAAGTCCGTTTTGTCGAACACCAAGCAAATACTGAAAGTTACTACGGGGCGGCGGATTTGCTGGTTTTGCCTTCGCTGCAGGAGGCATTCGGCAATGTGGTTTTAGAAGCGCTTGCGGCGGGCTTACCGGTGGTTGTTAGCCGCAATGTGGGTGCCGCCGAGCTTCTCGAGGGTGAGTTGCTCGAAGGAATAATCGAGGAGCCCGAAAACCCTCGTGAGCTTGCCGACAAGCTGGTGCTGGTACTGGACAAATCGAGGGATCGATCGTTACGGCAGCGGGCGCGCCAAATTGGCGAAACCTACTCGTGGGAAAATCATTTCCGCGAATTTGACGCAATCCTCCTCGATCTCTGCGGAGGAAGATTAGCCGCTCGTGTTTAGTGAATTCACACGCGAGATCAGAGGCAATACATCAATCTGGATCGAGCCCCAACTTGTCGGTTCAACTCTCATGGATCGGCTCGCCGATCCAGACCGACTACTCGCCGACGGTGCGTGCGAGATCGTAAAGGATCAGAAGAAAATAACTGTCGGACG